>NZ_JAKRNA010000012.1:0-77136 GCF_022347435.1 Corynebacterium sp. ACRPE
CGCCCAGCCCTCTACGACAACGCTATCGACACCGACTACACCCACTCAATCGGCATTCAAAAAGGCCAAATCTAACCCCCGCGACACGCCGAGCCAGACACACATTTTGACCCTTAACCCTTTAAATGGATATAATTAGACCCATGTTGATTTCAGGTACCGCTTTCTTGCGGTTGCGCACCAACCGCTAAGGCGGTTTCCTACCCCGTAGGTTAAAAACCGCTCCGGTCCTTTAGCCGGGCGGCTATTTCTCATGCCCGGCTCCCTTTCAAATCCAAGGAGCACACCTGATGTCTGCATACGGACACGGCCGTCACGAGCATGGCCAAAATTTTCTCACCAACCACAAGATCATCAACTCCATCATCGACCTTGTGAAACAAACCTCCGGCCCCATCATTGAGATCGGACCAGGAAGCGGTGCCCTCACTCACCCGATGGCCCACTTGGGGAGGGCGATAACGGCAGTTGAAGTGGACGCAAAACTAGCTGCCAAAATCACACAAGAAACCTCCTCGGCGGCGGTCGAAGTGGTCCATGATGATTTCCTTAACTTCCGGTTACCCGCCACTCCCTGCGTCATTGTGGGAAACATTCCCTTTCACCTCACCACTGCCATTCTTCGAAAGTTGCTGCATGCGCCAGCATGGACTGACGCTGTACTCCTCATGCAGTGGGAAGTCGCTCGCCGCCGGGCCGGGGTAGGCGCAAGCACGATGATGACGGCTCAGTGGTCCCCATGGTTCACATTTCACCTGGGTTCTCGGGTACCAAGGTCTGCTTTCCGGCCACAGCCAAACGTTGACGGGGGGATCTTAGTGATCCGCCGGGTGGGTGACCCGAAGATTCCGATAGAGCAGCGCAAAGCCTTTCAGGCGATGGTGCACACCGTTTTCACTGCCCGGGGACGCGGGATAGGGGAAATTCTCCGAAGGGCAGGGTTGTTTTCATCACGTTCAGAAACACAATCATGGTTGCGCTCGCGAGGAATCGACCCCGCGACCCTACCTCCCAGATTGCACACCAACGACTGGATCGATCTCTTCCAGGTGACTGGTTCCTCTCTACCTCACCATCGACCCATTTCACCATCGGGAAGTAGTCAACGACCTCCTCAACGGAAAAACCGAAGCCGGCGGCGTTAATCCCCACCAAAACCGAAATCCACCAGTAGTACTAAAAGGGCTCTTCCGGTTTTAGAGTGCATTGATTAGTTCGCCGGGGGTTCGGGCGTGGCACAAGATATTGGGGTCCTTGGCTTTGTAGGAAAAAGGTATCTAATCCATCCGTACAAAACTAAGGACCTACTGTGCAGCCTAACGGAAATGTCATCGTCGATACCATCTGCCGCACCGCAAAACTAGGAACTACTATCACCGGTGCCACAGAAAACGGTGACGTCACTGTTATTGAAGCCGAACCCGTCGAGCCGATCAATGAATGCCCTACCTGCGAGCAACCCCAAGGCATGTTAGAGTTTGGGGCATGTCGAGTCCCGAATCAGACAGGTCAGGGGTTGTCGGTCACACCGCCAGCCCCTTGAACCACTGGTTACGACGCCCACGATCTGTGTGGGCGTATGTCTGGCGTACCCGGGGCGCTGGCCGTGGTGACAAGAAGAACCATTTCTTGATCTCACACCTCGGAGTACTCGATGCCTTTTGCCCTCTACATGCTTGCCCTGGCGGTCTTCGTCATGGGCACTTCAGAATTCATGCTCGCGGGATTGCTCCCCGCGATCGCGACCGAACTTGACGTCTCGGTCGGCACTGCGGGCCTGCTGACCTCCGCATTCGCAGTCGGTATGGTCGTCGGCGCGCCAGTGATGGCGGCATTCGCTCGCCGTTGGCCACCGCGGCTCACATTGATCGTTTGCCTTCTCGTGTTCGCGGGAAGCCACGTCATCGGAGCGATGACACCAGTGTTCTCTCTCCTGCTCATCACCCGGGTGCTCAGCGCTCTCGCAAACACAGGATTCCTCGCCGTAGCACTGAGCACGGCCACTACCCTCGTGCCAGCGAACCAGAAGGGGCGTGCACTGTCGATCCTGCTCTCCGGCACGACGATCGCAACCGTCGTGGGCGTCCCCGCCGGGGCACTGCTCGGCACAGCGCTGGGCTGGCGAACGACGTTCTGGGCGATCGCCATCCTCTGTATTCCCGCGGCCGTTGGAGTCATTCGTGGCGTCACGAACAATGTTGGTCGGAGCGAGACTAGCGCGACCTCACCAAGGCTCCGTGTCGAGCTCAGCCAGTTGGCGACGCCGCGGCTCATCCTGGCCATGGCACTCGGAGCGCTGATCAACGGAGGGACCTTTGCGGCATTCACCTTCCTGGCACCCATCGTGACCGAGACCGCGGGCTTGGCCGAAGCGTGGGTGTCCGTCGCGCTGGTGATGTTCGGCATCGGATCGTTCCTTGGCGTCACGATCGCAGGACGACTATCAGATCAACGACCTGGCCTCGTGCTCGCAGTCGGCGGACCGCTATTGCTGACAGGCTGGATCGTGTTGGCAGTGGTCGCATCTCATCCCGTTGCGCTTATCGTCCTCGTCCTCGTTCAGGGATTCCTGTCGTTCGGCGTCGGCAGTACTCTGATCACGCGTGTGCTGTATGCAGCATCGGGTGCGCCAACGATGGGCGGTTCGTACGCAACCGCAGCATTGAATATCGGAGCTGCAGCGGGGCCCGTGCTTGGTGCGCTCGGGCTCGCGACCGGGCTGGGGCTGCTCGCGCCGGTTTGGGTCGCTTCGGTGCTGACAGCGATCGCTCTCGTCATCATGCTTCTCACCAGACGCGCGCTTACGAAGACCGCGGCGGAGGCCAATTGATGACCCATCCGAACGCTCTTCTCACTCCTCGTGCCCGTCTCCGGTTAGCTCGGCTGATTGTCGAAGACGGCTATCCGGCCACGATCGCCGCAAAGATGGGGTCGTTTGCGGGAGAGGGCGAAATCCTACGCTAAGGCTTTGGCCAACGATATTCTCCGGTAAGATTGATGTGTTCCCAGGGGATAGGAGAAGTCGCTTGATATCTAGTATGACGTCTGTCGCACCTGCTTGATCGCGGCCGCGATAGCTAGATCGCGTTGCTCCTCTTCTCCATCCGCGTTCCAAGCTGCGGAAAGGCACCCATAAGCGTACGCCTGGTCGAGCAGGCGACGCGGATCGACGTCCAGCGCACGAGAGAATGCGTCCGCCATCTGTGCAATGCGTCTAGGATCGAGACAAAGGTCGTCTCTGTCAGCCGGATCGTAGAACATATTGGCGGCGCCAAAGCCCACTTCACCGACCAGACCGACGGGATCTATCACCAGCCAGCCGCGACTGGAGAACATGATGTTTTCATGATGCAGATCGCCATGTAGCCCACGCAGTTCCGAGGCATTGCTCATCATTTGATCGGCTATAATCGCCGCGTGGACGTAGTCAGTTTGACAACCTGCGTTTTGATCATCGCGCGCCCGCTGAAACAAAGCTGCAAAGCGATCCCGGATCGGGAGAAGGGCAGAAGGCAGGGGTTCCTCAGATGCGGCATACAGCTTCGCCATTAGTTCCGCTGCAATTTCGGTCGCCTGGTAGTCGCCGTGCTCGGCAACGATGTGAGAGAGCATTCGCTCCCCGGCATATTCGAGCAACATCAGATTGTTCTCACGACCGAGCAACCGGACTGCTCCCCTCCCATTGCGCCATACCAGATAGTCGGCCCCGCGCAGTTCATCAGCAATGTCTTCTATAGGTTTCAATCCCTTGACGATTGCAGGAGTCCCGTCTGGCAATGAAACTTTCCAAACGAGGCTGGAAAAGGTGTCCGCAATGAGAATAGGTTGCGAAACGTGCCAATGAGCAGGAAAAACAGGCGGCATGAACATCAACCCCAAGTCAGAGGGTCCAATCGCAGATAGAAGGCAAGGCGTTCGCGGTCGGGGGCTTCGATCCCCAATACATTGAATAGGACAGCGAAGGCGCGCTCTGCTTCATCTGGCGCTGCCCAGTTCTCTTCGGCGTTAGCAATCATGAGTGCCAAATCGGCATAGCGATCTGCTGTTCCGAGCCGCCCAAGGTCGATCAGACCCGTGCATTGAAGAGTTTTAGGGTCCACCATGAAGTTCGGCATGCAGGGATCACCATGGCAAACAACCATATCGGTGCGCTCTTGGTCGAGCCGCACCGGTAGCTCTCGTTCGACACGAGCCAAAAGATCGAGCTGCGGCGTACTCTTGTCCTCGTCCGGTAAGAAGTCGGGATTGACGGCATTGCGGGACACCACATCAACGGCGCGTCCGAACATTCGCGACAGCCTGCGCTCAAACGGACATTGATCAACCGATAGGCTGTGAACAGCGCCAAGTTGCTGCCCCATTGACGGCCACGCTTTGAGCAAATCCGCTCCAGACAGATCAGCCGCCGGTACTCCCGGAATTGCCGTTATCACCAAGCATGCACCCTCCTGTTCCTCCTGCCAGTTGATCACCTCGGGGCAAGCCACACCTCGACCTTTGAGCCAAATGAGGCGGTCACGCTCTCCAGCGAGCTCACCGCGGCGGGAAGCAGGTGCGATTTTCGCGAAGGCATGCCCGTCACCACGTCGAAAAACAAAATCACCAGATTCTCCGCCTCTGACAGGCAACCAGTCAGAATGCGATTCACCAAAAAAAATATTAGTTCGATTCAATGGAGGTTCCTTCAGTTTTCTGATGAAGCGCGGAGGTGGCTCAACCTGCGAAAAGAAACGAGTTGCTACGTAAGTCCGAGAACATGCTTTCCATGGTCTCTGAGCTCGCCTTTGGGACCGACATATCGGTAGAGAGTGACGCGCTCGATGCCGAGTTCCTTGCAGAGATCGGAAACTGAAGTATCGCGCTGGGCCATGGCGGCTTGCGCGAGACGCACCTGAGCTTTGGTGAGCGCGAATTTTCGTCCGCCCTTGCGACCGCGCGCTCTCGCGGAGGCGAGACCCGCCATGGTGCGCTCTCGGATCAGATCCCGCTCGAACTCGGCCAAGGTGGCGAAGATTCCGAACACCATGCGACCGGACGCAGTCGTGGTGTCGATCTGAGCGGGCACTGTTGCAAAGTTAGCGATGAGGCAGCCTTTTGTCTTATTCAAAGGCCTTACATTTCAAAAACTCTGCTTACCAGGCGCATTTCGCCCAGGGGATCACCATAATAAAATGCTGAGGCCTGGCCTTTGCGTAGTGCACGCATCACCTCAATACCTTTGATGGTGGCGTAAGCCGTCTTCATGGATTTAAATCCCAGCGTGGCGTTGATTATCCGTTTCAGTTTGCCATGATCGCATTCAATCACGTTGTTCCGGTACTTAATCTGTCGGTGTTCAACGTCAGACGGGCACCGGCCTTCGCGTTTGAGCAGAGCAAGCGCGCGACCATAGGCGGGCGCTTTATCCGTGTTGATGAATCGTGGGATCTGCCACTTCTTCACGTTGTTGAGGATTTTACCCAGAAACCGGTATGCAGCTTTGCTGTTACGACGGGAGGAGAGATAAAAATCGACAGTGCGGCCCCGGCTGTCGACGGCCCGGTACAGATACGCCCAGCGGCCATTGACCTTCACGTAGGTTTCATCCATGTGCCACGGGCAAAGATCGGAAGGGTTACGCCAGTACCAGCGCAGCCGTTTTTCCATTTCAGGCGCATAACGCTGAACCCAGCGGTAAATCGTGGAGTGATCGACATTCACTCCGCGTTCAGCCAGCATCTCCTGCAGCTCACGGTAACTGATGCCGTATTTGCAGTACCAGCGTACGGCCCACAGAATGATGTCACGCTGAAAATGCCGGCCTTTGAATGGGTTCATGTGCAGCTCCATCAGCAAAAGGGGATGATAAGTTTATCACCACCGACTATTTGCAACAGTGCCCCGTCCGGATACTGCCAGATATCGGCGTCCAGGGAGATGTCCTGAAGCGCGGTGTCCGGAATTTCAGGTTTGTGTCTCTACAAAGACTAACTATCAGAAAAACTCATCGAGCATCAAATGAAACTGCAATTTATTCATATCAGGATTATCAATACCATATTTTTGAAAAAGCCGTTTCTGTAATGAAGGAGAAAACTCACCGAGGCAGTTCCATAGGATGGCAAGATCCTGGTATCGGTCTGCGATTCCGACTCGTCCAACATCAATACAACCTATTAATTTCCCCTCGTCAAAAATAAGGTTATCAAGTGAGAAATCACCATGAGTGACGACTGAATCCGGTGAGAATGGCAAAAGCTTATGCATTTCTTTCCAGACTTGTTCAACAGGCCAGCCATTACGCTCGTCATCAAAATCACTAGCATCAACCAAACCGTTATTCATTCGTGATTGCGCCTGAGCGAGACGAAATACGCGATCGCTGTTAAAAGGACAATTACAAACAGGAATCGAATGCAACCGGCGCAGGAACACTGCCAGCGCATCAACAATATTTTCACCTGAATCAGGATATTCTTCTAATACCTGGAATGCTGTTTTCCCGGGGATCGCAGTGGTGAGTAACCATGCATCATCAGGAGTACGGATAAAATGCTTGATGGTCGGAAGAGGCATAAATGCCGTCAGCCAGTTTAGTCTGACCATCTCATCTGTAACATCATTGGCAACGCTACCTTTGCCATGTTTCAGAAACAACTCTGGCGCATTGGGCTTCCCATACAATCGATAGATTGTCGCACCTGATTGCCCGACATTATCGCGAGCCCATCTATACCCATATAAATCAGCATCCAGGTTGGAATTTAATCGCGGCCTCGAGCAAGACGTTTCCCGTTGAATATGGCTCATAACACCCCTTGTATTACTGTTTATGTAAGCAGACAGTTTTATTGTTCATGATGATATATTTTGGTGCTGTTGCAAAGTTGGGGCAGTAGAAAGACCGGCGTGAAATAATCAGAGCCATGGGCATCTTCTCCGGTCGGCATTTCCCCCGTGACATCATCCTGTGGGCGGTGCGGTGGTACTGCCGCTACGGCGTGAGCTACCGCGACCTCGAAGAAATGATGACCGAGCGGGGTGCGCCAGTCGATCACACCACGATCTACCGCTGGGTGCAGAAATACGCCCCTGAGCTGGATAAGCACACTCGCTGGTACCGGCAGGTACCCGACTGGCAGGCCCGGTCCTGGCGGGTGGATGAGACCTATATCCGGGTCGGCGGCACGTGGTGCTATCTCTACCGGGCTATTACCGCCGGTGGGCAGACCTTAGACTTCTACCTCTCACCAAAACGGAATGTGGCTGCGGCCAAGCGTTTCCTGGCCAAGACGCTGCGATCGAATACGACAGCCGGGTCCCCGCGGGTCATCAACACCGACAAGGCACCAGCTCTGGCCAAGGCAATATCCGAGCTGAAGGCGGAGGGAATCTGCCCTCAGACGGTGGAGCACTGGAAGGTGAAATACCTGAACAACGTTCTCGAGGGAGATCATGGCCGACTTAAAAGAATCCTGGGACCGAAGGGGGCGTTCAAAAACCGAATTTCCGCCTACCGGACGTTGAAAGGGATGGAAGCGATGCATTCATTACGGAAAGGTCAGGGCACGATGTTTGCTTATGGGCACCCCAATCCGGACGCGGTGATCGTCAACCGGGTCTTCGAGACGGCCTGAGAACGCCGGCACGCAGCGGCCATCAGGAAATGAGAAACTGGGTCGTCTCGGCTCTCCGCCCAACTTTGCAACAGCACCGTGAGGTCACCGGTGACGGTGCCGTTGCCATTCTCATCAACGTTGAGGTTGGTGGCCTTGAAGGTGATTTCCGGGTACTGCTCTACTGCGAAGAAGTCCTCGTTCTTTACGTGCGCATCGCGGTCGTCGTTGCCAGTGGAGATGGATGCGGTACGGATAGTGGCCTTAGCAGCGGACTCAGCGATGTTCTCGGCCACGGTAATGGTGCCTTCGAAGTCTGCGAAGTTACCGCGAACCTTGGTGACCATTGCATGCTTGGCGACGAATCCGATAGCGGTGTGGGTTGTGCCTAGGGCTGCCCGACGAGACCAATGTCTGCGATGGTTGCCTTATCGGACTTGGGCAGCTCGGTGATCATGAGGAGGAGGCCGTCGAATTGCTCGGTGGTTTCCTCCAGCTCGATATCTTCCTTGCCGCCTTCGAACTTGCCCCTGGCCAGTTGGTGTAGGGAGCCAGCTTGTGGGTTCTCCGGATTGAATCTGTCCTGATTTACGCCATAGACGGCGTACCTCGCCCCAGTGGAGTTGGACTGCACCACCGGCAGGACCGCAAGGTGCGTTGGCGTATCCAAGGTGACGAGGACGCCGGTATCCTCCTCTTCGGTGGACCAAGTGGTGGCCGTTTTGCCGTCGATAAGCGCTGCATAGTCCTTGTTATCAGGGACGGTAACCGCTGAGGAAGGCTGGAGACGCACCGGCGGGGTATCCGGAATGTCCGTGCTGCCGTGGATGGTCTCGCTGACCGGGTTGGATGCCTCCACATCGCTGAGCAAGGACATGATCCAGGTGGTGAGCGCAGCCATTGCCACGACGAAGATGGTGGCGAAGATGCCGATGATGATGACGCCGGAACCGGAATAACCACGGCCGCCAAAGCCGGGTTCTTGCGCCGGGTCATCCTCTTGGTCCGGTTCTACCTGTGCCTTCACCGGCAGGGCTTCAGGTGCTTCTTCTGGTTCATCCGGTGCGAAGTCGCGCAGGCGCTGGGCGATGCCGGCCAAGGTTAGCGCCTGTGCCTCTTGCAGCTCCTCCATCTTTTCCTCACGGCTGTCTTCGTCGGCACTATCGAGCGCGTAGTGCGCATCTTCGACGCGCTGGGCGGCCTCGTCTGCGGGAAGGTTGGCGTCCTCAGAAATATCGCGCAGCTTCTTCGGCGAAGGTTCGGTGGACTCCACCAGCAGCTCGAGGGCGGAGCTCAAAGCCTCGCGGTCGGTGGCCGCGGAGGTGCCATCCAGCACGGCGGGGAAGGCAACCTTGACCACGCCATCGGTAGAAACGCGGAAACGATCGCGGTGTTCCACGCCGAGGATGAGGCCGGCATCGTGGGCAGCGGCGGCGTCAGCAAATAGCGGTGCAGTAGCACGAGCCACGGAATGGGGATCGAGGTTATCGGCCTCAGCCACCTGCTTAAGGGAGGTGCCCTCAAACCAATCCGCCACTACCAGGCAGCCAGTGCGATAAGACAGAACTTGGATATTATCCGCCACGGTATCGAGCTCCAGCTCGGCAAGGCGGCGGGTATTGCGCGAAATCTCTGCGGAGCGACGGGCTGCAACTCCCGGCGTCGCCGGCGCAATTGGCGCCAGGCTATTGGTATCGACGAACGTCAAGGCGACCAGGCGACCGGTGGACTGTTCGCGTGCCTGCCAGAACTGCGCACCAGTGACCGCACCGTGATCTTGGAGCAGGCGGAAGCGACCATCCGATACCGGGGCACCCGGCACGAGGCGTGGTCCGCGGACGATGCCAGCGGACATCGGCGGCGGTACCAGGGTGGCGTTGAAGGCGTCCTGGGAGAATACCGGTTGAATTTCCGGTACGTCGGGCTCCTCCAGCTCGATGGCCTTGGAAGAATCGACCTTGATGAAGCGGGACATGCCCGGGATGCGCTGTAGGGCACGGGCCAGGTTCTGGACCTCCGGCAAGGAGGACTTGGACAGCACCAGGCCGGTGGCGATGAGGAAGATGATGCCAAGCACCGCGACCTTGATCAGCGAGACGATGGACGGCAGATTCTCCGGGAGGAGCCAATTCACGCCCCAGTACAGCACCCAGGAGACGACCAAGCCCACTAGGCCGGCACCGGAAGCCCACAGCACGGTTTGGGTGACGGCCTTGCCGCCGAGGCTACCGAGCTTGCGCTTGAGCAGGAAGCCGCCAATGACCGCACCGGAGACGAAGCCAAAGCCATTGGCCGTACCAAGCAGAATCACCACGCGGTCCGGGTTGGACGTCATCAATGGTGCCAAGAGCGTGAGGACGATCTTGGTCAGCGTGATGCCGGCGATGATGAAGGTAGGCGTCCAGGCTTCCTCGCGGGCATAGAATACGCGCAGGTGCAGCAGCACCAAGGCATACGGGATGAGCGTGAAGGCGGAGAAGCTGATGGTCAGGCCGAGCTGCTCGGCGCTTTCGGCGCCGTAGGCACCGTACTGGAAGAGGGCGCGGGCGATAGGAACGCCGAAGCCGGTCATGAAGATGACGATGGGGATAAGCGCGATGAAGGTCAGCTTGGAGCCCAAGGTGAGATCGCGGACCACGGCATCTACATCGCCGTCGGCGGCGTTGCGGGACAGGCGCGGCATAATCGCCGTCAGGAGCGTCACGCCGATAACGCCATAAGGCACCTGCAGCATGAGCCAGGCATTCTGATAGACCAGCGGGGCGCCGGCATCCGCATAGGCGGCCACGCGAGAGGTGACCACGTAGCCCAGCTGGGAGATGGCCACATAAGTAATAATGGCCAAAGCCATGCCGCCGAATTGCTTGATGCGGGCATCCAAGCCCCACTTAGGGCGCAGATTAATTCCGGCCTTCTTGAGATACGGCAATAGGATGAGGCACTGCACCATGACCGCTGTGGTGGTGCCCAAGCCCAAGAGCATGACGTGTGGATCGGCCACCGGCGTGGGTTCATGCGGGTCGAGCTCGCCTGGCAGGAAGCGATAAGCCAGCAGCACGCTAATGGAGATGAAGTTATTGATCACCGGCGCCCAGGCGCCCGGACCAAAGACATTCTTGGTATTAAGGACGGCCTGGAAGAGGGCGAAGAGGCCGTAGAAAAGAATCTGCGGCAGCAGCAAGAAGGCCAAGGAAGTTGCCTGCACGGCATTGGCCTTGGAATCTTCCGGCAGCATCATCCTGGTTAAGAAGGGCGCGAGCACCACGGAGGCGATGGTGACTATGCCCAGGATGGAAAAGGCCAGGGTAAATAGCCGTCGGACAAAGGTCTCGCCGCGGTCCGTGTCTTCTTTTTCGGCGCGCACGAGAACGGGCACAACCAGAGAGGTCAGCACCGCACCCAGAACGATCTCGGTGACGAGGTTGGGGATCTGGTTGGCGCTACTAAACGCAGTTCCCACCGTGGCGCCGAGCGTGGCGCCGATGAGCATCTGGCGCAAGAAGCCAGTGATGCGGGACAGCAGCGTCGCGATGGCCATCGTGCCTGTTGCGCGGATGACATCCTGATTGGATGATTCATTGTCCGCGTTGCGTCCAGTGAGCGCGGACTTATCCTCCTCAGGAGGAACGGTGGTGTCCTTCACCGCTGGGGTGGGGCGCTTTTCTGGTACCGGAGCGGGAGGAGAGGCCTGGACGATGCGGCCGCGGGCACCCGCCGGGGCGGGGTGCTCTGCCGGCACGGCGGCATCCTTCGGGTCAACTACACCCGCAGGTGACTTCTCCACGTGTTCGGCCTCGCGGCCAGTCTTATCAGTCATAGAGGATACAACTTCAACTTACTTTTTAAGCCTTTGTGATTTTTTGCGCCGATGGCGGCCTAGCCGGAAGAGCGTGGCTAAGACCAGCGCAAGGGCGCCGGCTATGCCGACGCCATACACGCCTACGATACCGGCACGCGTTTGCACAGCGATATTGATGGGCTCGGAGATGGTTTGCTTTTCTGGGGTAGCAAGCCATAGGCCAATGTCCGTGCGATCGGCGTCCTTAGGCATATCGGCGGTCATGGATACAGTAATAGAGCCCTTGGCCGGAATACGGACGCTCTTGGGTGTGTTGAGGCGCGCGCCATCGGGGGCATCGTATTGCAGCTTGGCCTCCACCGGTAGTGGCAGGCCATTTTCTGCCACGATGAGCAGCGGCGATGACTCAGATACGCGGGTATAGACATTGCCCGGTGGGATAAGCGCCACAGAAGAACGCAGGTCCCGCAGCGTATCCGAATGCACGTCCATCGTGTCAGTGAACCGGCGCTGCGCCTCAGCATTGCTTCCCAAGCTATCGCGGTTGGTCAGCGAGAGGGCGGCGAGCAGATCCCGGCGCAAAGGCAGGACGAATTCATAGCGAGTGAGCGCGATATCTGGATCATCGACCATGATATTCATCAGCTCATCGGTATAGCGGGCCTGCTGCTCCACGCGGACGATATCGGATTCGGCAAAGGCGGCGGGATCGCTAAAGGGGCTGCCGGGCAGTGAACCGGGCTCCGCGGTCTCCTGCTTTAGGCTGCCGACGGTGCGCGGATGGGACTTACCGGAAGCGATGAGCGCCTCGGCAGAGTCGAGTGCGTACTCGGCCGCGCTGGGATCCAAGTAATTGGGCAAGCGTGCCACGGTGTCATCGCTCGCGGCCAAGCTCAGTGCGGCGCCGCCGGTGATGGCACGAGAAAGATCGGAATCGAGCGAGTAATCGTAGCGCAGCTCTGGGTTGGAATAGCCCACCGTCTGTGGTTTGGAACCGGTTTGGGCGAGGAGGGCGCCCAGGGAGGCGTCGAAAGTCACGGCGCGGCCAGGCCACGAAGTATTATCCGCCACCAATGCGGGCAGGGGAAGCTGCTGGTCCACATAGCCGGAGCCGACCGCGAGCACGGTGGTGGCCGGCTTGGCACCGAGAATTCGCTCGATGGTGTGATTGCCGCGTTGCAGTCCCTCGTAGGTAAGGAAGGGATTATTCGCCTTGGCCACGGAGGAAGCATTGGCATTCGCCCACGGCATAGACATAAAGCAATCGAGCTCGCGCAGGCGCTTGAGCCAGCGGGCAGCATCCTCTTTCCCCGTGCCGGGTTCGAGGTGCACATCGTCCTCGTTAGTAAACCACGAATCGCGCAGGCGCTTAGGGCGCTCGGCTTGAGGTGGGCGGGCCGAACCTACCTTATAGCCCTCCGCCATGCGGTTGACCGTATCCAAGAGGGCGGGATCGATGGCTACGCAGCCTGCCCCGCGCAGATCGTGGCTGGCATACGTGCTGACCAATCGATCGAGCCGGCCGCCCTCCGCCAGCTCATCGGCCAGCTCATCAGAGGAGAGGATAAGGTCCTCTCCCCCAGCGCCGCCTGGTACCGAGTCAATATCGGCGCTGATGGGATAGATCACGGTGAGATCGTGGGGTGTGGGATCCGAGGGGGCATCGCCAAGCGCCTGCTTCTTCCCCTTTATTTGGCCTACGAGGCGCTCCTCCGCAAAGCTGACCGCCTCGCCGCCTACGGTGCCGGTGAGGGTAAACAGCAGCGGATAGGAGCCAGGCTCTTCGATGGCCAGGGTCTGCTCGCCGTGCAGGGAGGTAGGAACCTGGAAGGTGACCTCCCGGGATTCGCCCGGCTGCAGGGGCGCGGTGGTGGTGCTGGGACCGTAATACGGGAACTCGCCGGTGGCCAACTGCGTGCGGGCCTGCGCGGTATCCTCCACGGCATCGCCGCGGCGGCTCGTGAGCTGGAGATCCTCCATGGTTTCATCGGTAGGATTGTGCAGCCGGAAGGTCAGTTTGAGGTCTTTGCCCACGGAAAAGGGCTCGGCCGCAAGGAGATCAAGGTTGGCCCGCTCCGGCCCGCGCGCGCCCAACCATGCCTGGATATCCTGCTGCTTTTCGGCGGCCGAGTCCATCTGCGCGGCGGCTTCTGGTAGCGGCAGGCACAATCCCCACCCCGCTACCGCCATGCAGCCGCCCACGGCGGCCCAAGACTTCAGGCGCTGGCGCATTACCGTGGCGTCACTTTCCCCGCCGCGGCTTCCTTTCGTGCGAGATCGGGAAGGAGATCATGCGCGATGCGCGCCAGCTTGCGCTCATCGGCGTAGGCCAAGTGCTCGATGAGTTCGGAGACGGGGATCCACGAGACCTCGGTGACCTCTGGATCCTCATCGTTCATAATGCCGTCCACAAAACGCAGCAAGTGGTGGTGCACGGTTTTATGAATGCGTACCCCATCAGAGACGAACCAGTAATCAATCATGCCGAGGTCCGCAAAAACCTCACCAGAAATGCCGGTTTCTTCCCATACCTCGCGTTCAGCGGTGACCTCCTTGGCCTCGCCATTTTCCACGTGGCCCTTAGGCATGGACCACAGCAGGCGCCCGCGGCGGTCGAGGCGGCCGATGAGCGCCACATAGAGCCGGGAAAGGTCGACATTGCCATTGGCATCGACGCACTCCGCCAAGCCGGAGACAACGAGGCCGCCCGCGGAGGTTTCATCGCGGGTTTCCATGGCCGTGGATTGGCCATTGCCACCGCGGTAGGGCTTGCGCTGCTGGGTGGTGCGGCGCGCGCGATTATCCGGCCGGCGGCGCCGCCTGCGCCGAGACCGGTTGCGGTTGCGGCCGCCTCCCTTGGAGGGGCCCTGTTCTTGGTTAGTCATCCCTGCCAATCGTAGTAGACTCTCACCCGTGAATTTTCAGGACACTCAGCTAATCGGCGTTCTTGCCCGCGCGGAATCCACCGTTTCTTCCCTCAGCAGCCTGCTGGGTGGGCTGGTGGAGAAATTTGCCGCGCGCGGCTACTCGCTCTACCTCGTGGGCGGCTCTGTGCGCGATGCGCTTTTGGGCCGCTTGGGAAATGACCTGGACTTTACTACCCCGGCCCGACCTGAGGTGGTCAAGGAGATTCTCGATGAGTGGGCCGAAACCGTGTGGGATACCGGCATAGACTTCGGTACCGTCTCCGCGGCCTACAAGGGCCAGCAGATTGAGATCACTACCTTCCGCTCCGATTCTTATGACGGCCAGTCCCGCAATCCAGAGGTGGTTTACGGCGACACCTTGGAAGGCGATCTTGTCCGGCGCGACTTCAAGGCCAATGCGATGGCCATTGAGCTGCTTGCCGACGCCTCCTTTAAGTTCCACGATCCCCTCCATGGCCTCCAAGACATAGCTGACCGGGTGCTCGATACCCCGGATAAGCCGGAGATCTCCTTCCACGATGATCCGCTCCGCATGCTGCGTGCGGCTCGCTTTGCCTCTCAGTTGGAATTCCGCGTGGCCGATCGCGTCGTGGAGGCTATGCGGGATATGGCTGGCGAGATCCAGCGCATCACCGTGGAGCGCGTGCAGGTGGAGCTGGATAAGCTCATCTGCGGCACGGCCCCGTGGGATGGCATTGATCTACTGGTATCTACGGGAATCGCGGACTATATTTTCCCCGAGATCCCCGCGCTCCGCATGACCGCGGACGAACACGCGCAGCACAAGGACGTCTATGCGCACTCGCTCAAGGTGCTGAGCCAGGCCATGGACCAGGAAGAAGATGGTCCAGACCTCGTCCTGCGCTGGGCGGCGCTGCTGCACGATATTGGCAAGCCGGACACCTTTGATAACACCGATGGCAAGGTCTCCTTCCACCACCACGAGGTGGTGGGCGCCAAGCTCGCCCGTAAGCGCCTGCGCAAGTTGAAGTATCCCAAGGCCACCACGGAGTCCATCGGCCAGTTGGTGTACCTACACATGCGCTTCCACGGGTTTGGGGAAAATCAGTGGACCGATTCCGCCGTGCGCCGCTATGTCACCGACGCCGGCGATCTCCTCCCCCGCCTGCACAAGCTGGTGCGCGCCGATTGCACCACCCGAAATGCCAAGAAGGCCCGTCGCCTCCAGCGCACCTACGATCAGCTGGAAGAGCGCATCGAAGAGATTGGCCGCAAGGAAGACCTGGCGCGCGTGCGTCCAGACCTCGACGGCAACGAGATCATGGAGATCTTAGGCCTCCAGCCCGGCCCTGAGGTGGGCCAGGCGTGGTCCTATCTCAAGGAGCTGCGCCTCGAGCATGGCCCCCTCGAGCGCGAGGAAGCGATTGCGAAGTTGCGCGAGTGGTGGGATTCTAAACAGTGATGTTTGCCGATAGATTATTCAACGCCCTCGAGCGCAATGACCCCGCCCCCGGCCAGCTGCTCATCGCCGCTCCGGGCATGCTTTCGCCGGAATTCGCCCGTTCCGTCATCCTCGTCATTGAGCACAATGACATGATGACCTTCGGCGTGGATCTGACCAAGCGCTCCGAGGTGGCGATTTTCAATGTGCTGCCAGAATGGCTTCCCGTTGTGGCCAAGCCGCAGGCGCTGTACATCGGCGGCCCGCTCAATCAGCAATCCGTCGTAGGACTCGCGCAGACCAACCAGGGCGTCGATCCGGACAAGCACGACCGACTCACCCGCCTCGCCCCGCGCCTCGCGCATGTGGATCTACGTGCCGACCCAGAAGAGATTGAGCCCTTGGTCTCAGGCATGCGCATGTTTGCCGGCTATGCCGAGTGGGGCCCGGGCCAGTTGGAGGAGGAAATCGAGGCCGGCGAATGGTTCGTCTCCCCTGCCCTGGCCCAAGACGTTATTACGCCGGGCCCGGCCGACCTCTGGTCCGATGTTATGAAGCGCCAACCCATGCCGTTGCCGCTGTACTCCACCTACCCTGTCAACGTGGAAGACAATTAATTCCTATCGCGCTGCAGGCAGTGGGCTACACTAGCCCGCATGCGTGAGGATATTTCACAAGGTTTGGGGGATACCTGGGCCGCCGCCATCGGCCTCATTCCCCTCGGCCTAGCCTTCGGCCTGCTCATGGTCCAACCCGGCTTCAGTTGGTGGTGGACGCCGATTTTTTCCATCGTCATCTACGCCGGCTCGATGGAGTTCCTGGCCATTTCCATGGTCACCGGCGGCGCCACAGCCGTGGCTTCCCTGGTTACCGGATTCATGGTGAACTTCCGCCATATTTTCTATGGTCTCACCTTTCCTCGCCACCGCATTAACTCGCGCCTGGGCAGGGCTTATTCCACCTACGCGCTTACCGACGAAACCTATGCCATCGTCTCCTCCCTACCCACCGATGACCGCCCGACCGGGGCCCGGATCCTCACCATCCAAATTTTTTGTCAAGCTCTGTGGGTAGGCGGTGGCATTGTCGGTGCTCTCGCCGGTCAGGTGATTCCCTCTACCGTGCAGGGCATGGAATTCGCCCTAGTGGCGCTCTTCGTCGTACTGGCGATGGATTCCTTCCGCAATAACCAGGACTTCTCTTTACCCCTAAGCGCGGCTCTGGTGGGGATTCTCGCGGCCGCCTTCGCCCCTGGTCAACTCCTCATGGTGGCCCTGAGCGCCTACTTCATCCTGCTGATTATTCGGTACCTATCTCCACGCGTCGATGCGGCTTTTACCTTGCGTAGGCGAGGCGACCTTAAGCGACTCCGGGAGGGGTGCTAAATGCCGGCTGGAGTCACCCTTGCTTCCATCGCGGCCGTCCTAGTTCCCGTCGGCCTCATTACCGTTGTACTACGCCAACTTCCTTTCTCCTTTGTGAAATGGATGAAGGATAGTCAGTTCTTTTCCTTGCTCGGCATGATGATGCCTGTGGGCGTGATGACCATCTTGGTCGTCTATACCGTCCACGGGCAGTCCAGCGCCCCCGGTGGCATCTGGGCGGCTCTCCTCGGAGTGGTGGTCACCTTCCTGCTTCACCTGTGGAAGCGGGACTCAGCGATGTCCATCTTCGGAGGAACCGCCTTCTATATGCTCCTCGTCAACGTAGTCTTTTAGCCCTTGCGATTCTTATAGGCCGAACTTGGCGGTGGCTTCGGACCACAGGGCGTCGAACCGAGACTGGTCCACGTACTGCGCGCTAATGTCCGGAAAATCGTCGTAGGTGTCCGGGTGAGGGACAACCTCTTGCGGCTGATCCACGTTGCCCGTGGAACTACTCGGTGTTGCTACCCCGACGATGGCATCCGAGGGATCAAGCGCAATCATGCGCACCATGCGGCAGCTGCGGGCATCGCGCTCTTCCATTTCCGCCATGTGAATTGCTGAGCCGACGCCGGGCACATTCAGTTCGGTTCGTACGTAAAGGTAATTCGTCATGGCACTTAAGTGTAGTTACGTGCTGGGGTGCTGCGCGTAACGAGCCGCTAGCCACGAACACATCATCAACTGAACCTGGTGGTAAATCATCAACGGGAGGATCAGTAGACCAAGAGACGCGCCGCCAGAAGCAAAGATAACCGAGGCCATGGGGAGTCCCGTGGCCAATGATTTTTTCGATCCACAGAACTCGATAGCGATGGTATCGGCGCGGTTGAATCCCATCTTTTGGCTCGCCTTTCTGGTGAGCCACAGCATGAAGGCAACGAAGATTGCGGCGAAGACGACCAGGAACGCCAGGTCCCACAGAGAAATAGAGGACCAAATTCCGTCCACCACACCCTTAGAAAAAGCGGAATACACCACCATCGCGATTGAGCCGCGGTCCACGACTTTAGTGGCCTTGCTTTGTGCAACCTTGCCTACCCAGCGCCGAGTAAGCTGACCTAAAACAAATGGCGCTAACAATAGAAGGGCGATTTCGCCGAATACTGACGTATCGATGTGAACTCCTCCCCCAGTTCCCATGAGGAACATGACGAGCAATGGAGTGATGATCACTCCCACTAAGTTTGAGGCAGAAGCCGATACGATTGCGCCCGCCACGTTTCCCTTCGCGATTGAGGTGAAGGCAACCGACGACTGCACCGTGGATGGAACCAGCGTGAGGAATAAGATGCCCAGGTACATGTCGTGCGATATGACAGCGGTGAGTGGGCGCAGAGCTATGCCTATAAGCGGGTAAACCACAAAGGTGAAAGCGAGAATTGTGAGGTGTAGCCGCCAGTGCTTGAGCCCGTTGAGGGCTTCTTGAGTGGAAAGCCTCGCGCCATACAAGAAGAAGAGTAGCGCGATGGCCACGTTTGTTAATTGGCCGACAATGTCGGCAAAGTTCCCGCGGGCTGGTGCGATTATCGCAATGATGACCGCCAGGATAATGAGGACAATAAGCGGGTCGGGCTTTTTCAAACGCTGCAGCATGCTAAGAGTTTAAACCCGGTTCGTATTCACATGCTGCAGATACTCGAGCCGAGAAAACACAACCCGTGTAGTTTCACGTGAAACCACACGGGAAATGCTCTTTAGGCCGTGGTGACGTTAGAGCCGTCTTGTTTAACTTCGTATTCTTCCAATGGATCGCGCCCCGGGCCGGAGATTACGCTTCCATCGCTGAGGTTGTAGGAGGTGTTGTGTGCCGTGCAGGTGGCCGTCATGCCATCAATCTCGGTGATTGGATTGTGCTGGTGGGGACAGGTTTGGGAGTAGGCTTTAAACTCGCCTTCCTTGGGTTGGGTGAAGATCACGCCATCAACAATCTTCGCGGAGCCAATTGGTATCTCGGTAGCCGCAATTTCTGCGGACGGAGAGGAGCCACAGGCTGCGGCGTAGGCGCCTGCAAATGTGGTGGCGGTTCCAAGCAAGAACATTCGACGGGAGCACTTAATCATGTCTCTACTCTAGCCCGTTGGTCTTGCGTAATGTGTCATACCCGTTTGGCCGGTTGCAATCAGAGTTTCACGTGAAACACTGTAGTTAGTTAGCTAGGAGTCCTTCCCAAGTCTCCGGAGAGTCACCGGAGGTTGCGACAAGTTCATAGGTGCCAGACTTGATACCTAATTCATCTACGATGCTCTGTGCAGATTGCTGTTCGCGTGCTTCCGCTACGGACGTCGTTAGCTTGTGGTCTTGCTCAGCGTAAGTGCCGATAACAAAAGTTGAAGCGGCGACGGCCGCCAGGGCGGTACTTTTCTTCATGGACTATATTCTGCCCTTTAGGGTACTGATTACGTCCTTAGCCGCCGGGGTTCCATGGCAGTTTTACGCAACCTCTACCCTCCCTCGCAGGAACCAGAATGGGACAATGGACCTACTGTAGGTGCGGTCAAGTATGGGTTAGGCCAGAAGATATCCAGAGTTATAATATCGGCTGTTACTAAAATCGAATAAGCAACTGCTCCGAAAATTAACGTCACTGTGACTAGAGCAAAGCGTGTAGCGATAATTCAATACGAAAGGCATAGCTACAAAAATTCCCCTTCTGGATGAAATGTGATTCTTTTCCAGAAGGGGAAGATTGCGCAGCAGTGCTTGGTCACCTATCGGATTCGCGAGCGGCGTGACGGAGCGCGTCGACATCAACCTGAGGGGTGGGTGCTGCGGCGGCCTCTTCCCCACCGCAACCGTCGGAACCACAATTACAGGAGTCTCCGCAACCCTCCTCGTCTGCGTGTGCTTGTTCGTAGAGGAACGCGGCACGTGAGCCGAGGTTGGAACCGATGGAGAGGGCTAGTACAGCGGCCACAAAAGTAAGAACTGGGATGAGCCACATCCAGCCTTCAGCGCGGAGCGCGACGATGCCGCCGAAGACTAAGCAGACGCCGCTCAGCATCCAGAATGGCCCGGCCACGCGATGGGCATTGTCCCATGCTTCACGGGATTTGCGAATTTCCTGTAGGCGTAAACCGATATAACTATTTCCAGGCAGGCGCTTGGTCGAGGCCAAGGCTCCCACGATGATGAGGAAGACGGCGAGGATTAAAAAGATGATTCCCACAGCGATCATGTACTTAGTTTAACCTTGTAGCGCCAAGATAAAAACCGTGGCTGGGGTGAGTGTTCTGGCTATGCCTCCGGTCGGGTAGTATGCCTTTAAGGTCGATCGATAGATATTGAATTGACCGTTGCTCTGTACCGCGCTGTTTCCCCTGGAATTGTTTACCAAGGGGCAAAACACCCGATTTGATAGTAAGTACATGAATTTCAAGAAACTCTCGGAATCTCTGTTGTTCCGCATCATCGTCGCCATCATCCTTGGCGTGGTGGTGAGCCAATTCGCGCCCGAATGGTTTGGCCGCGTATTCGCCACCTTCAATGGACTCTTTAGTAACTTCCTCAATTTCTTTATTCCGGTCCTCATCTTCGCGCTTATCGCCCCGTCGATTGCTGGTCTGGGACGAGGGGCCGGAAAATGGCTGGGTGTTACTGCAGGTATTGCCTACGGCTCAACGATTGTTGCGGGTCTTCTTGCCTACGTACTTGCGCACTGGCTCTACCCCACCATGCTCAGTGGTCAGGATCTGATTACAAATGTCTCCGATATTGATGAGGGGGCACTCACTCCGTACTTCGAGGTGGAAATGGCTCCGCCTTTTGAGGTTATGACGGCTCTCTTGTTGTCATTCTGCATCGGCGTAGCGATGACTACAGTGAAGTCCGATACCTTGTATGCGGTTACAAAGGAATTGGAGAGCGTAGTAGTCAAGGTTATTTGGGGCTTTGTAGTGCCAATTCTGCCCTTCTATATCTTTGGCATGTTCCTAGGCTTGGGCATGAATGGCAATTTGGGCTCAGTACTCTCGGCCTTCGCGAAGGTCCTGATCCTGGCGGTTGTCATGACTCTGGTTTACCTGGTGCTGCAGTACATCATCGCTGGTGCCATCACCGGTAAGAATCCTTTCAAGGCATTGCGCAATATGGTGCCGGCTTATTTCACCGCACTCGGAACTTCTTCTTCTGCCGCCACCATCCCGGTGTCTATGGAGTCCACCTTGAAGAACGGCATTTCGAAGCCAGTGGCAAGCTTCGTTATCCCGTTGTGTGCGACCATTCACCTCTCCGGTTCCATGATTAAGCTGACGCTCTATGCCTTTGCGATTGTGTACATGGCGAACCTGGATATTAGTACGAGCACCGGCCTTGGTTTCATCTTCCTATTGGGAATCATGATGATTGCGGCACCAGGTGTGCCTGGCGGCGCGGTTATGGTCGCAGCTGGACTATTAGCGGACATGATGGGCTTTGACGATGGCATGGTGGCACTGATGATCGCCGCCTATATTGCTATCGACTCGGTTGGCACTGCCGCCAACGTTACTGGCGACGGCGCTATCGCGATGATCGTGGACAAGTTCGCGGGCTCCAAGAAGGACCACACCGAAGAGGAATCTGCAGAAGCAACCGCGTAGAGGCTTTTTATAGCGAACCCTCCTCAGCTGCCGAGAGCTGAGGAGGGTTCTTCGCGTTTTCAGGATTACTCTTGAGTCGCTGCCTTCATGCGAGCCACATACTCGGCGAGTTCCTTATGCAATGCTTTCTCGTCGGAAATGCGGCCTGGAGTTCCCTCCACTGGCCTGCCTTCCGCGTCTGTTTCACGTGAAACGTGGTGATCAATAATCTTGGTGATTGCGGATCCTGTAATGGCCCCCGCTGCCCCAGCGGCTACGGCATCGCGCACGTGCTCAGGCTCGGAAATGCCGAACCCGAGCAGTACCGGAGGTCCGCCACACTTCTTGATGTTAGCGACGACTTCTTCGAGGCCAATTGTTTCTGATTGCTTTTCGGCACCGGTAACTCCATCGCGTGAAACTGCGTAGATATAGCCGCGCGAACATTGAGCGACGCCCTCGAGGGTGTGCGCAGTCGCGCGGGCCGGGGCGATAAAGATTGGGTCAATACCGGCTTTCTCTGCTGCGGTGATAAATGGAGCGCCTTCGCGCACGGGGACGTCGGGAAGCAAGATGCTGTCCGCACCCGCTTCTGCAAACTCGGCGTAGAACCGGTCGAAACCGCGAGTGAACGCCACATTGCCGTAGATGAGCATGCCGATGGGAAGCTCGGGAAATTCCGCGCGGATTGTTCGCACCTGTTCTAAGGCGGAATCTACGGTGGCGCCGCCGTCGAGTGCGCGAAGGTGGGAGGCCTGTATGGTGGGGCCGTCGGCCACTGGGTCAGAAAATGGAACACCTAGCTCCAATGCATCGGCTCCGGCCGCGACGACGGTTCGCACGACGGCCAGCGTGTGCTCTGGCGTGGGATCGCCCAACATGAGGAATGGGACGAAAGCACCCTCTCCCCTGTTGCGTAGTGAGCGGAATAGGTCTTCGTATCGGGTGCTCATTAGTTCTTCTCCTGGAGCTTAAATTCTGGGTGGTTCTCAAGGGTGTGGCGAACGTGGTCGATATCCTTATCGCCGCGGCCGGAAAGGGAGACCAAGATGTTGATGTCCTCATCCTTCCGCTTCAAGGCGTAGGCCAACGCGTGAGAGGATTCGAGAGCGGGAATGATGCCTTCCTTAGTGGAAAGAAGCTGGAATGCTTCGAGTGCTTCGACGTCAGTAATGCCGACATATTGCGCGCGGCCACTGGCGTGTAAGTGCGCGTGCTGTGGTCCTACACCTGGGTAGTCGAGTCCGGCGGAAATAGAATAGGATTCTTCCACTTGGCCGTCCGCGTTGCGCATGAGGTAGCTGCGCGCGCCGTGGAGGATGCCAACCGTACCGTTGTTGATGGTGGCACCGTGCTTGCCGGAGTCTAGACCTTCGCCGCCAGGTTCGGCGCCGACGAGTTCCACTTCCTCTTCCTCAATGAAGTCTGCGAACATGCCGATTGCATTGGAGCCGCCTCCGACACACGCTACGACTACATCCGGTAGCCCACCGGTGCGCTCAAGCATCTGGGTCTTAGCCTCTTCGGAGATGACCTTGTGGAACTCTCGGACGATGGTTGGGAATGGATGCGGCCCGGCCGCGGTACCAAGGAGATAGTGGGATTCATGGAAGGTGGCGGTCCAATCACGGAGGGCTTCATTCACCGCGTCCTTAAGAGTTCCGGATCCGGTGTCGACGGCGACGACCTTCGCGCCCATGAGCTCCATACGGAATACGTTTGGCTGCTGTCGAGCCACATCTTTCGCGCCCATATAGACCACGCACTCGAGATCCAGCAATGCGCAAGCAAGTGCAGTAGCGGTGCCGTGCTGTCCCGCTCCGGTCTCCGCAATAATGCGTGTCTTCCCCATCCGCTTTGCTAGCAGTGCCTGACCAAGGACCTGGTTCGTCTTGTGCGCCCCACCGTGTACGAGGTCCTCACGCTTGAGGAAAATGCGCGCTTTACCCCCGAGGTTCTTCGCCTCTGTAATTGGTGTGGGACGGCCAAGATAATCACGCAATAGCGCGCTTAGCTCTTTGCGGAATGCGGGGTCGTTTTGTGCGTCGACAAAGGCCTTCTCAAGTTGGTCGAGCGCCGGGATGAGGGATTCGGGGACAAACTGGCCGCCGAATTCGCCAAAGTATGCCGGTAGTAGCGTTTCACGTGAAACTGTCATCGTTCTCTTCTTTCTATGGGTGTGTGTAGTTTCGGATAGTGCTAAAGGCTTGGGCGATCAATGAGGAGTCCTTGCGGCCGGGTGCATACTCCAAGCCTGAGTTGAGGTCGAGTCCTGCCGTGCCGATTGACAGTGCCTCTTCGAGGTTGTCAAGCCGGAGCCCTCCGGCGAGGAGGGATTTCTGCTTCACTTCATCGGGGATCGTCCGCCATTCAAAAGTGGTTCCCGTCCCTCCACTGCCGGAGTCGAGGACGAGGGCCTCTACTTCTGGTACTAGGTCCGGCGTTAAGGCAGCGAATTCAGAGTTATTCATGTCGATGGCTCGCCAAAGGTTAAGGCCGTCAGCGACGCCCCGAACATCGTGAAGGAATTGCAGCTCTGCTTCCCTACTCCCTTGGAATGGGGCGTGAAGCTGGAGAACTTTGAGGCCGGGGATCTGGGCTATGCTCCGCAGCATTTCCACATCCGTAGAGCGCGTCACGGCTACGTACTCCAGCTCTGGTTCCGCGGAAATGATGCTTTGTGCGGTTTCACGTGAAACACTGCGAGGTGAATCCGGCGCGAAGATGAGTCCCCCGTAACGGGCTCCAGCAGCGCGCGCTGATTGTGCGGAGGAGGCGGTGGTAAGGCCGCATACTTTGTTGGCACCATAGACGAGGTCGCGCGCCGCCCGATCGATGTCCTCCTGGGAGGTGAGCTGGGAGCCTACAAGGAAAGCACGTGCGTGGGCCCCTAACCGGCGGACGGTGGCATTATCGCAGATTCCAGATTCGGAAACTATCGCCTTTCCGTCTGGAACATGGCGGGCTAGGCGTTCAGTGCGCCCTAGATCGATGCTGAGATCGTGGAGGTTGCGGTTGTTGATGCCGATGATATCGACGCCGAAATTCACCGCGCGATCCACTTCGTCCTCGGTGATGGCTTCAGTCAAGACGTCTAGGCCGAGTTCGTCCGCCAGTGCCTTGAGCTCACCGTAGGTGTCATCGTCCACGATAGACATCATGAGCAAGATGGCATCGGCGCCGTAATAACGGGCGGCATAGACCTGGATGGGATCGACAATAAAGTCCTTGCACAGTACCGGCACATGCGTTGATAGTGCGACGGTCTGCAAGTGGTCGTAGTCGCCGCCAAACCGATCGGGCTCGCACAACACTGAGATGGCGGAGGCGTAACGGGAGTAGATCCGGGCAATATCGCCCGGGCGATAGTCTTCACGGATCATGCCGAGGGACGGCGAGGCGGACTTGCACTCCATGATGAAGCGGTTGGTGCCACGGAGGGCGTCGGCAAGCGAACGCTCCGAACGTGGCACGCTAGCTAAGTCCACGTGGGATAGCCGCTCCCGGAGTGCGGGCAGGTGAGTGCGGCGCTGAGCGACGATCTCCTCGAGCACCGTGGGTAATGCATTTCCCGACATTAGCTCTCCTCCCCTACGGCATAGTTGGTGTTCTCGTGGAGCGCGAGCCAATCTTCAACAGTGCCGGTGCTAATCAGTTCCTTTGCGTGAGTGACTCCTGCCGCGATAGTCTCCGTGGTCCCGTTGAGGTAAAACATGGCGCCAGCGGTGGCGGCGATGGCGTCGCAATGGGCGGGCTCGCCGCGCCCGGCAAAGACCGCACGGAGGGCTTGGGCATTGGCGGCGCCGTCGCCGCCGGCTAGGTCCGTCAGCTCGTGGCGTTTGATGCCGAGGTCTTCTGGGGTGAGCTCATAAGAGACAATCTCGCCGTCGTTGAGCTCCCAGACCTGTGTCGTGCCGTGGCTAGCGATCTCATCCGTGCCAGCGCCATGGACGACTAGGGCGCGCTCCCGGCCGAGCTCCCGGAACACTTCCGCGATAAGTTGGCCTTGGGCCGGGTTGGCGATGCCCATGATTTGCAGTGACGGGCGTCCTGGGGACAGGAGCGGTCCTAGCGTATTGAAGATGGTGGGGATACCTAGCGCCTTGCGCACCGGTTGCACGCGGGCGACCGCTGGGTTGTAGGCTGGGGCGAATAGGAACGTGAAGTTGGAAGCTTCAAATTGGCGCACTGCTCGGGCGGCTTCTAGGTCCAGTGGGATATTCAGGGCTTCGAGAACATCGGCCGATCCGGACTTGGAAGAGACCGAGCGGTTGCCATGCTTGATCATCTTCACTCCCCCGGCGGCGGCAACGAGGGAGGCACCCGTAGTGATATTGATAGTATTCGGGCCATCGCCACCAGTGCCGGCCGAATCCATGAGTCCGTTTCCAGTGATGGGGAATGGATAGCCCACTTTCAAGAAAGCTTTGGCCGCGCCGGCAATGTCTGCGAAGGTCTCGCCGCGGGTACGGATATGGGTAAGCAGCGCCGCGATATGAATATCGTCGTAGTCGCCCACGGCCAAGGGGGTAAATACCTCCATGGCTTCTTCGATGGTGGGCTGCGGGTTATTCAGGAAGGCCTGCAAGGTACGTAGGGGTGCGTGGTTCATTTTTAGTACTCCGTGTCCATAGTGGTGTGCAAAAATAGTTGATTAACGCAACGCTCAAGCATGAGGGGGCCGCGGGGAGTGAGGATGGACTCAGGGTGGAACTGCACGCCGAGGGCCCTACCGTCGTCCGTTTCGGCCGCCATGGCTACCTCTCCGATGTCCGTGGACGTACGCGCGAGACAACGCATCCCCCGAGGGAGGTCCGTACATCCAAGCGAGTGATAGCGCGCCACCGGAACTTGCGTACCGAGGTGACCCGGTTGGTCCGGCTCAGTATCGGTGGCAAGGCCCTGAAAGACGGGGTGCATAACGCCGGCCTCGGTAAGAGTCATCGGGAGGGACTTCCCGTGCACGGGGCCGCACGGTTCGACCGAACCGCCGTGGTGCTCGAGTAGTGCTTGGAAGCCGAGGCATACGCCAAGGATCGGGGTGGTGCCTAGGGTGGCGTCGATAAGTTCCATCATGCAGCCGGCGTCCCGTGGATGACCGGGGCCCGGGGAAAGCACAATAATGTCGGGTTGTGTGCGCAGCACGTCGTGCACCGCTACGGTATTGCGAAACACGGTGGTATCGAAGCCAGCGAGGGCATCGAGGAGGTTGTAGACAAAAGAATCGTGGTTATCTAGCAGGACAATATGCGGCGAGCTCATCGCTGTACCTCCAACTCGGCTCCGTGTGCAATGGCGATGGCATGGAGTACGGCGTAGGCCTTATGCACTGTTTCATCGGCCTCGGCTTGCGGCACGGAATCCTTGACCACACCGGCGCCTGCTTGCACCACTGCGGTTCCGTCCTGGACGTAGGCCGAGCGGATGACGATGCAGTTATCCATGGCTCCATCGCCGCGCAGGTACCCCACCGCCCCGCCATAGGAGCCGCGGCGCTTTCCCTCCGTGCGGCGCACCAGTTCGGTGGCGCGCAGTTTGGGAGCTCCGGTGAGCGTTCCCATGTTCATGCACGCCCGGTAGGCATCGAGCGCATCGAAGTCTGGGTGGAGCGTCGCTGTGACGCGGGAGACCAAGTGCATGACCCGCGAGTAGCGGTCAACGTGCAGGAGTTCTGCCACCTGGCGGCTGCGGGGCACGGCCACGCGAGCGAGGTCATTGCGTGCAAGGTCAACCAGCATCGTGTGTTCCGCAATCTCTTTCTGGTCTGTACGCATGTCCAACTCGTTGCGAATATCTAGTTCATGGTTGATGCTGCCATCCGGGTTGAGCCCGCGCGGCCGAGTTCCGGCGATGGGATAGAGCTGGACCTGCCTATCTTCTGACGTGAATTTGAGGTTTGATTCTGGCGAGGCGCCGAAGAGCTGATAGGTGGCACCGCGGACGTAAAACATATAGGGCGAGGGGTTAGTCTTGCGAAGCGCCCGGTAGGCAGCCAGGGCGTTGGGACAGTCCACAGAGAAGGCGCGCGAGGGCACTACTTGGTAGATATCGCCGGCGTGAATATTGCCTTTAAGCTTGTCGACGCCCGCCCGAAACCCCGCATCATCCACATCGGCCACCGCCCGGATCCTTTCCTTTTGCGGCGCCGTGAAACGAGCAGCCACCGGCAGTGAGGCAAGATAATCCAACTCTTCCCGCAGGCGCTTGTCGTCGATGTCCCAGCCTTCTAGGCGCGCAGTCCCTTGCAGGTGGTCCACTGCGAGGACCGTTTGGGCTACCAAGAATTCAAAGTCCGGGTAGGTGTTGACCCCAGGCTCAACCTCGGGGAGTTCCTCAAAAGTAGCGAGGTAGTCATAAGCGAATCCGCCCCCAAGGAACGGCAATATTGGAGAGGAATAGTTGGCTTCTAATTGCAGGAACCGCAGAATAGCGGCGGTAGATTCGGCAAGAAGCCGCTCCCGCTCGTCGGGCTGTGTGGACAGCGAGAATTCGAAAACCGCGGCGGTAGTTTCACGTGAAACTAGGCGATGGTGGAACCGGTCCTCGAGGGAAGGAAGGAGCGTCTCCCCTGCCTCCGTGAGGGCGCGTACCTCTACCCTCTGGCCGTGGCATGTTACTTTCAGGGCGGCCCTGAGGACCGCGAGGCAATTGAGATTCTTCTTTGTCTCAATGTCCGCGCTTTCGAGAAGTAGGGAGTCGTGCGGTTGTGCGAGGGCGTCAAAGATTGCGGCCGCGTCGCTGTCGTAGGGTATATCGCGGGTAGCGGTGTATGGCATTGCAGTGCCCTTTCGGTGGGTGAGGGGAACGGGAAACGGATAGGAAGCTTCCGCGAGCAGAGGCACTAAAACGCCAAAAGGCCCGCAGAATGCGAGCCTAAAAATGGGAGGTGGAATAAGGCCCGCGGGTTACGCGCGCCACCACCAAGCAGTAGTCATCTTCTTCATATCGGTCATACTAACCTACATTTCTATAGCTTGGAAGATAATCGTTAAAAATATTCGCCCACTCCCCTGTGCTGCCGTGCCTGGCGCAAAACCAAGAAGACCGGCTATCGATTCGCGGTACTGTGGGGTGCATTCACGCAATGGAGAAAGGTGATGAATATGAGCATCGACCAGAAGGAACTACTAGCGAAGGTCCCCACTCAGCTTTTGATTGGCGGGCAGTGGCGCGAGGCGTCTTCCGGCGAGACTTTTGACGTAGAAAATCCGGCGACGGGCGCGACCATCGCCACGCTGTCGTCGGCGAATTCTGATGATGCGGTGGCTGCCCTCGATGCTGCCTGTGCGGTCCAAGATGAGTGGGCGCGCACCACCCCGCGCGAGCGCGCCGATATTCTCCGCCGCGCCTTTGAATTGGTACACGAGCGCGCCGATGAGTTCGCCACCCTGATGACCCTTGAAATGGGAAAGCCCTTTGCCGAGTCGCAAGGTGAGGTCACCTATGGCGCGGAATATTTGCGGTGGTTTAGTGAGGAAGCCACGCGCGACTATGGCCGCTACTCCCCTGTCCCAGAAGGCACCTTGCGCATGGTTACCCGCCGCAAGCCCGTGGGTCCGTGCCTGTTGATTACTCCGTGGAACTTCCCCCTCGCCATGGCCACCCGAAAGGTTGCCCCAGCCGTTGCAGCGGGCTGCACCATGGTTCTGAAGCCGGCCAAGCTGACGCCGCTCACCGCGCAGTACTTCGCGCAAACCATGCTCGATGCCGGCCTGCCGCAGGGCGTGCTCAATGTTGTCTCCGGCAGCTCCGCTTCGGCGATTTCGGAGCCCTTGCTTGCCGACGCCCGCTTGCGCAAGCTCTCCTTCACCGGTTCTACTCCAGTGGGCAAAACCCTTCTCAAGGGTGCCGCGGATAATGTCTTGCGCACCTCTATGGAGCTAGGCGGTAATGCACCGTTCATTGTTTTCGAGGATGCGGATATCGACCAAGCGGTTGCGGGAGCCATGGGCGCGAAGATGCGCAATATTGGTGAGGCCTGCACCGCGGCCAATCGCTTCGTGGTGCACGAGTCCGTGGCAGAGGAGTTTACGCAGAAACTGGCAACAGAGTTTGAGAAGCTCGTCGTCGGCAATGGCATGGACGAAGGCGTGACGTGTGGTCCGCTGATTGAGGCTAAGGCCCTCGACAATATCGCAGCCCTGGTTGAGGATGCGGTAGACAAGGGTGCGACCGTTGTCACCGGCGGCACTCGCGGCGAGGGCGCGGGTCACTTCTATGCGCCCACAATCCTGAGCAATGTTTCACGTGAAACTCGCGTGGCTCAGGAAGAAATTTTTGGACCGGTCGCGCCCATCCTTACCTTTAAGGAGGAATCGGAAGCGCTAGAGATTGCGAACGATACGGAGTACGGACTTGCCTCCTATGTATATACGGAGGATTCCGATCGACTCTGGCGCGTTGCCGACGGCCTCGAGTTTGGCTTGATGGGATTCAATGCCGGTGTCATCTCCAATGCCGCTGCCCCATTCGGCGGCGTCAAGCACTCTGGTTTAGGACGCGAAGGCGGCGCCGAAGGTATTGAAGAATATACCGCGGTGCAGTACTTGGGTATCCGTGATCCTTATACCGGCGCCTAGAGGTTTGAGTGCTTAACAAAGCGGGGGAACCAGCCGGGTCCCCTTTTCGCGACCCGGCTCAAGTTACGGCGATTGCCGGCAGCCGCCTACACGAGGGTGGCGTCGATGAGGGCCTGGAAGGCCTTTTGATTAACCTTTGCAGCCTGCGGGGCGTATAGTGCCTCTCCGTATAATTTAATTTCTATTTCCTTCGTCTGCGAGGCGGGGCCTTATGGCCAGCGCGTGGAGAGGGAATTTTCTTTTTGTTATTTGGAGTGAGTATATGACGCCTACAGAATCTGCAGCGGCTAAGCCGCAGCTGATTACGCCTACGTTTGTCCTCGCGTGGGTGGCTAATTTTTGTCAGTTCTTGGTCTTTTACCTGTTCGTAACCACCATGGCCCTCTACGCGGTAGAGAGTTTCGGGGCATCGGATACCGTGGGCGGTTTCGCCTCCAGTGCCTTTGTATTGGGCGCGACGTGCATGCGCGTGTTCTCCGGCTGGATCGTGGACCGCGTGGGCCACAAAAAGGCGGCCTTGACTTCACTGGCCTTCGTCACAGTTGTAGCTGTGGCGTACTTTTTTGCGCATAATGTTGCGGTCTTGATTATCGTGCGAATGGTGCACGGCGCGGGCTATGCCTTGACCTCTACCGCACTCATGGCGGTAGCGCAGTCCGTTATCCCGCACGAGCGCCGTGCGGAAGGCACCGGATACTTCGCCTTGGGCACTACCCTGGCAACCGCGTTCGGTCCAGCTATCGGCCTGTTCTTGGCCAATAACATCGGCTACACTACGCTATTTGCAGTCGCCCTTGGCGCAAATATCGTTTCCCTGATCCTGGCCTTGGTGCTGCGCTATCCGGCCGAGGTTTCCTCCGAAAAGCCGGCCTTTAGGCTGCGCAATGCCGTACACCCCAACGTGGTTCCCATCGGTCTATTCATGCTCCTAGTCGGCATCGCCTACTCCGGCGTGGTTACCTATCTCAACGCCTACGCCCGCAAGGAAGACCTGGCCACCGGCGCAGGGCTGTTCTTCATTGGCTATGCGGTCACGATGCTCATCATGCGCTTCGTCTTGGGGCGCATCCAGGACCATAAGGGTGATAATGCCGTGATGTACCTCGGCTTGGCCGCCTTTGTCGTGGCGCTGCTGCTCATGGGCTTCCCCACCAATGACGTCATGCTGGTGGTCGCGGGCGCCTGCACCGGTTTGGGCTTCGGCACCCTCAGCCCCGCCTGCCAAGCCATCTCCGTGCGCTCGGTGCCTGCCGCGCAAATGGGCGCGGGCATCTCCACCATGTTCCTGCTCATGGACCTCGGCATTGGCCTGGCTCCATTCGGCCTGGGCCCCATCGTTGCGGTAACGGGCTTCGACACGATGTATCTCATTCTCGCGGGTCTCGTGGTCATCGCCGCTATCTACTACTTCTTCGTGCACGGCCGCTTCCCGAAGGCTAAGGGGCACCATCTGAGCTTTGAAGCGGGCAAGTAACACCCTCCTTCGCACTCAGCATGAAAAGCACGCCAGCGCTTAGCGCTGGCGTGCTTTTGTTTTGCGCGCACTCCGGGCAAGAAGAGTGTGCTGGCCTCGCCGGTAAGCTAAAGATCCAGACACAGTCTGCGGTTCCGGAAGTAGATTATGCGTCGAGACCCGCTGAGTATGGATGTGCTAATTAGCGGTCCCGTTGCCTACTGGATGTTTCGGCTCACCGAGTACGGGCGGAACAACGGGACATTGCTGAGCTCGACATGGCGGACTATGAGTGCTTGTGTAACTAGGTTCGAAGCGAGTTCTGTTGGTGAGCGGGAAGGCAGCCAGCATCGATAACGCGCCGGGCAAGGGCGCGGTCGCCCATCTTGGCGGCAAAGGCGATGCGCATGGTGATGTCGTGGCTGGGTGGGTTATCTAGCTCAATGGCGTCGCCGGGGCGAATGCGGCCGGGGGAGATGATGCGCAAGTAGGTGCCGCAGTCGCCACGCGCGGTCCAGCGCTTGAGCCAGCCGCGCTCCCCTAGCCAGCCGGCGAAGGTGGCACACGGTTGGCGAGGCACGGATACTTCAAGCACGGCGGTGCCGATGCGCACGCGCTGATTGATGAGCAGAGCAGACAGATCGATGCCCTGCGTGGTGAGATTTTCGCCAAAGCCGCCGGAGGCCAGCGGGCGGGAAAGTTCAGATTGCCAGTAATCCAGTTCCTCGCGGGAGTAAGCGTAGACGGCCTTATCGTTGCCGCCGTGATGTTGGGTGTCACCAATTATATCGCCGCGCACGCCGGACCCATCGCCGTAATGGGGTCCGGGCGCTGCCAGATCGATAAAGTCCTGCGGCTGCTTGTCGATGCCCGAGAACTCATGCCGCCCGCTCGGGTCCGGCCGGCGGACGGCGACATTGGTAGAGATGACCTGCATGCCTGCCACCCTAGCTGAGCGTGAGCGCCTCCGCGGTGAGAATATCGCGGTAGAACAGCTGCGGGGCGAGGGAGACGGCCTCGGCGAGCTGCGGGAGGGCGTCGTCAAGCGTGGCGGCGAAAGCAGGGTCCGCCAGCTTGTCATTGGCCACACCGCGCGCCGTGATGGCAAAGACATAGGAAATAAACGGCATCCAGGCGGAATCGCCGAGCTCCGAATTGCCATCGCCAAAGGCGTCCAGCGCGAGCAGGGTATGCAGGACGGACTTATCGACGCCCAGCTGCTGCAGCGTCACCCGCAGCTGCATTGCGGTGCTACGCAGGTTGGAAATGGTGCCGAGGCGGGTGAGTGCAAGGTCATTGGCAAAGCACTCGCGCAGTGCGGCGATGCGGTGGGCATCATCGCAGAGCTGGTCACTGTCCGTTGCTGGCGTAGGTGCCTCGCCCATGGCGCTCATCAGCAGCATGGGGCGGGTGACATCGTCGACGCCGGTGGATGGCACGCGCGCGAGGGAGGCGGAGCCGTGGGCTTCGACGTAGTCATGGGCGGCGTCGGCAAGCGCGGCCAAGAGCGAGGAAGGCTCGGCGGCCGACTCCTCGCGCTCCTCGCGGCGGAAGGTGCGGGAGACCAAGCCGGTGCGGACGAAGGCGCGCATGCGCTGTCCCGGTTCAAAGTCCGCGGCCATAAGGGCATCCATGCTGGCGCGCGGATCGGCCTCAATCTCCTTGATGATTCCCTCGAAGGTTTCCTTGGCCTTGGGCGCGAGGCGGCGCATGGCCGCGTAAGTAGGCCACAGGCCCTCGGTGTTTTCGGTTTCACCGTCGTGGAAGATGATGAGTGCGCTAGCCGGCGGGTACTGCGGCGCGGCCAAGTCGCTGGCCGGCTCATCCTCGCGGAAGTCCACGATGAGGTGGCCGGCGTCCAGCAGCTCTTCGGGCAGCTCAAAGCCTTCCTCAGTGGGCTCCAGCGGTTGCGGCTCGCCCGCAGGATTGCCCAGTGGCCACGCCCAAGCCAGCAGCTCTACCTCCTCCTCATGCGTCTGCTCGGGGACGAGGATGCCGTCCTCAATGGTTGCGCGGGCAACCAACGGTGCCTTGCGCACGGTGGCGATGGCGGCATAAATGAGGTCGCTGGCCGCGGTGGCCTCATATTCCATGACGCGACGCTCAAAGCTGCGCTTCTGGTGCGCTGCGCGCTCCTTTTCCGGCAGTCCTTCGAGGTATTCCTCATAGGACAACGTGGACCACAGGAGGTAGAGCTCCAGCGAGGTCTTCTTCGTCAGCGCCGACCTCAGCGCGCGGTTTGGTACGGACAGGCTGGTGGCGGCCTCCGTAGAGCCATTGGCGGTGACCAGGTCCCTAATCTTCTGGTTCTTATCAATAACCACGAACTTTGCCAGCGGCAGTGGCTCCGGTGAGTGGATGGTAAAAAGTGCATCCGCATCGAGCTGGTCGGCCAGGATGACCTGCTTATCCAGGTAATCCACGGGCTCGGCCGCGGTGCGCTTCACGCGAGTACGAATCGTCGCCGGTTCCACCTGGAAGGTCAGCTCATAGCCGGCCTCACTGCCGACGGTCTCCTCGCGCACGCTTTCGTCCTCGCCAAAGACGCGCTGGCCCTTTTCCATCTGGATAGCCTTGCCCGGCGCAGAAGCCAACGCATAGCTAAACGGCGAAAGGTTGCCCAGGGCGTCGATAAAGCGGAAGTTGGTGCCGCGCGGGCCCTCGTTCTTGGCACGCATGTGCAGCGACTCCGCAAAATTGAGGTACTGGATATCCACCAGTTCCTCGTCCTTGTATAGGGTGAAGCGGTAGCGGCCTACCCAGGGATCCTCGAAGGCGTCTGCGGGAAGCACCTCGTGAATACCCTCCGGTAGCTCGTCCTCCAGCACGGCCTCCTCTTCCCCACCAATGGGGACGTAGGCCAGCTCCATGCTGAGTTCCGTATTGGCGATGACCTGCGGGGACTGGGTATAGACCAGTTCGCCATCGAGGCCATGGGCATTGGGTAGCGTCTTGACGGCCATGTCCCAGGCAAAGTCAGGGCTGCCGGACACCTTGATGGTCGCGGGTTCCTGGCGCGGAACCTCCACGGTGAAAGACTGGCTGACCTCTACCGGGGCGATGGTCCAGCCCTCCCATGCGCCGTGGGGACGGGCCTCGCCGACCTTGGCCTTGGCCAGCTCCGTGCCGGCCGGGGCGATAAAGGTATAAGAGCCCTTGGCCACCGCCGTGGTGGTATCCACTGGTCGATGGGTGGAATCGAGCAGCAATCCGCCATTGGCCACGCCGGCGAATTCCACGGTGTGCTCCTCAAAGGAGACGCTGAGGTGGCTAAAGGCACGCGGCATGCTGATCCACAAGCCGGGCTCTTCGCCCTCCACGTAGTAGAACTTGCGGGTGTCCTCGCTGCCGTCGAGCAGCTGTGCGGTCACGGTCCACTGGGGATCTTCTGGCTCATAACCTGCGGTTACGGCCGGTAGGAACAGCTCCAAAGTGTCGGTAGCTGGGGAGAGGCGCAGGTGCGGGATCCCCTGAAATACCGCTGCGTCTGCAAAAGATGATAGCTGGCTGCGAAACTTCTCCTGGCTCATTTACCCCAGCCTAGAACATTTTCATGCAGATCTGCATTTTGGCTGCGAGCGGCGGAAATGACGCGAAAACCGGGGGCGATTACGGCGGGGATTTTGGGTGTGCGTGCCCTGCGGAACGCGGAAAGCGTAGTGAACTACCCCGCTCCGGGATGCGGCTATTACACTGTGTGATTATGACTACCCAGAGCGATTCCACTTCGTACCGCTATACCCCGGAGCTGGCGAACCAGATCGAGAAGACCTGGCAGCAGTACTGGAAAGACAATGGCACCTTTAATGCCCCGAACCCGGTAGGCGAGCTCGCCACCGATGCGGGCGAGCTGCCTAAGGAAAAGCTCAACGTGCAGGATATGTTCCCCTACCCTTCCGGTGCGGGCCTGCACGTGGGACACCCACTGGGATATATCGCCACCGATACTTACGCCCGCTATAACCGCATGCTGGGCAAGAACGTGCTGCACACCTTGGGCTACGACGCCTTCGGCCTGCCGGCCGAGCAGTACGCCATTCAGACCGGTACCCACCCGCGCACCACCACCGAGGCGAATATTGAAAACATGCGCCGCCAGCTGGGCATGTTGGGCCTGGGCCATGATCCGCGCCGCTCCGTGGAATCAACCGATCCGGAGTTCTTCAAGTGGACGCAGTGGATCTTCCTGCAGATTTATAACTCTTGGTTCGATGAGGAGCAGCAGAAGGCGCGCCCGATTGCAGAGCTCATCAAGGAACTAGAGGCCAATAAGCGCACCACTAAGGACGGCCGCTACTACGAGGACCTCACCGAAGAGGAAAAGGCCGCGGCCATCGATGAATTCCGCTTGGTCTACCTGTCTAATTCCACGGTGAATTGGTGCCCGGGCCTGGGTACCGTGCTGGCAAACGAGGAGGTCACCGCTGAGGGTAAGTCCGAGCGCGGCAATTTCCCGGTCTTCCGCAAGAACCTCTCGCAGTGGATGATGCGCATTACCGCCTACTCCGATCGCTTGCTGGATGACCTGGAGCTTTTGGATTGGCCGGACAAGGTCAAGTCCATGCAGCGCAATTGGATTGGCCGTTCCCGCGGCGCAGAGGTCTCCTTCCCTGCCGAGGGCTACGAGATCGAGGTCTTTACCACCCGCCCGGATACCCTTTTCGGTGCCGAGTACGTGGTGCTGGCCCCAGAGCATGAGCTTGTCGACGCCCTCCTCTCCCCCATCCCTTATGACGATGACGTGGATGAGCGTTGGACCTATGGCCACGATGATCCGAAGGAGGCCGTGGAGTCCTACCGCACCGATATTGCTGCCAAGTCCGACCTGGAGCGCCAGGAAAACAAGGAAAAGACCGGCGTCTTCCTGGGTACTTATGCCACCAACCCGGTCTCTGGCAAGAAGGTCCCGATCTTCATCGCGGACTACGTCCTGACCGGCTACGGCACCGGCGCCATCATGGCAGTTCCGGCGCACGACACCCGTGACTACGAGTTTGCCCAGGCCTTCGGCCTACCAATTACGGAAGTTGTCTCCGGCGGAAACGTGGAGGAAGAAGCCTGGACCGAGGACGGCGCGCTGGTCAATTCCTCCAATGACAAGGGCCTAGATCTCAACGGCCTGAACAAGGCCGAGGCCATTGCTGCGGCCATCGAATGGCTGGAAAAGGACGGCTCCGGCCGCGAAAAGGTGCAGTACAAGCTGCGCGATTGGCTCTTCGCCCGTCAGCGTTACTGGGGCGAGCCCTTCCCCATCGTCTACGACAAGGACGGTTTTGCCCACGCCCTGCCGGAATCCATGTTGCCGGTAGAGCTGCCAGAGGTAGAAGATTATAAGCCCGTTTCCTTTGATCCAGAGGACAAGGACTCCGAGCCACAACCACCGCTGGCAAAGGTGCGCGATTGGGTCGAGGTAGAACTCGATTTGGGCGACGGCCCACAGACCTATTTCCGCGATACCAACGTTATGCCGCAGTGGGCGGGTTCTTCCTGGTACCAGCTGCGCTATATCGATCCCCGCAATGATGAGGCATTCTGCGATATCGAGAACGAGCGCTATTGGACCGGCCCGCGTCCAGAACAGCATGGCCCGCAGGACCCGGGCGGCGTGGACCTCTACGTCGGCGGCGTTGAGCACGCCGTGCTGCATCTGCTCTACTCCCGCTTCTGGCATAAGGTGCTCTTTGACCTGGGCTTTGTTAGCTCCCAAGAGCCCTACCGCCGCCTGTACAACCAGGGATATATCCAGGCCTATGCCTACACGGATTCCCGCGGCGTGTACGTGCCGGCCGCTGAAGTAGAGGAAAAGGACGGCAAGTTCTACTACAACGGCGAAGAGGTCAATCAGGAGTACGGCAAGATGGGTAAGTCCCTTAAGAATGCCGTTGCTCCGGACGATATCTGCCGCGACTTTGGTGCCGATACCCTGCGCGTTTATGAGATGTCCATGGGTCCGCTGGATACGTCTCGCCCGTGGGCTACCAAGGACGTCGTCGGCTCCCAGCGCTTCTTGCAGCGCCTGTGGCGCCTGGCCGTCAACGAGAACACCGGCGAGCTGGCGACTACCGACGCCGCCTTGAGCGAGGATGACCTCAAGGAGCTCCACCGCACCATCGCAGGCGTGCGCGATGATTACGAGAACCTGCGGCTTAATACCGTGGTGGCGAAGCTCATCGAGTACGTCAACTACCTGACCAAGACCTACCGCACCGAGGCCCCACGCGCCGCCGTGGAGCCGATCGCACAGTTGGTCTCCCCCATTGCCCCGCATATCGCGGAGGAACTGTGGCAGCGCTTCGGCCATGACGAGACCATCACCTACCAGCCCTTCCCCACTTTTGAGGAAAAGTACCTGGTAGACGATGAAATCGAGGTGCCGGTTCAGATCAATGGCAAGGTCAAGGCCCGCATCAACGTTGCCGCGGACGCGGACCAGGACGCGGTCTTTGACGTTGCTCTCGCCGACGCAAAGATCGCCGATCTGACCAGCGGAAAGAACGTAGTGAAGAAGATTTACGTTCCGGGCCGCATGGTCAACCTCGTGGTCAAGTAGTTACTCGTTCCAAAATTCCGTGGCGCACAGTGCAATGCCGTGCGCCCGGATCCCCTGGCCGACCTCCAGTTTCTCGTTCACAATGAGCGGGAGGCCGTCGAGGTCGCATACCCAAAACTCCCCCATGCCCAGCTCATTGCTGTGCTTGGCGACGCCCCCGATAGTCCCCGACACCTCTACCTGCGGGTTAAGCATGCTGGGCTTGAAGTTCCGGTAGAAGCGCTCTGTAGCAGGCGAAGTCAAGGTAAACTCTTCCGGCTCCCCTACCTCGTATTTCAATGCCACAGCCGCCGGCCGCACCTGTCCCCGGAGCTTTTCTCCGCCGACTGGGTTGCCTGCCGGCAGGGCGAAGGGCGCATCCGCCAACGCCGCGAACTGTAAATCCCCCGTTTCCACAATGCCGATATAGGGCGTTGCGCGATAAATCGTGCCCGGCGCCTCTTCCCCACCCCGGTACGAAGGAACTGCGGCCCACTCCCCTTCGTACTCCATGGCTGTAACCGCCATGCCGGACGGGTCGGCGTGGAACAGCACTCGATCAAATCCGGGCGCCTCCCACATGTCGTGGTCGGTAGGTAGCTCCGCAACGAGCTCTTCCATATCCGCGAAGTCGAAACCGCACGTGCTAAATAGCTTATCCATGTTTGCCATTCTAAACGCTGCGGTCTTCTCCGCCGGAGCGGTGATTGCGTTCGCAGCCGCATCTTTGCCGCGGGTAATTGCTTCACCATTTAATTTTCAAGGCAAGAACATATCTACTCAAACAATGGTGGGTTTCAGCAGATAGGTATTCAAAAGCAAAACATAAGTGCTTTCGAGACCAAAGGCATTGGTTTGGGAAACTGTGGTTTTCCTATACGCACATCGCCGTGCAGTAGTGGGAGTTGGTGTATCAACTCAACGCAGGCCAATAAGTTGCTAGATCAACTCTGCAGTATAGACTAGTGAAAGAAGGAAAACCAAAGGAGGAATGCGATGCGTGTGGAGCAGAGTGCGGCGTGGGGCGATTTTGTTGCCATGCAGGAAGCGCTCCACGCGCGGCTTGCTGGGGAGCTGCAGAGTGGCTCGAGTTTGAGCGAGGCGGACTACGCAGTCTTGGCTGTGTTGAATCGCAGGCGTCAAATTTCTACACGCCCACATGAATTGGCGGCCGAGCTCCGGTGGGAGAAGTCGCGGCTGCATCGGCAGTTAGTGCGCATGGAGTCCCGAAAATTGGTTTCCAAGCGCGAGGCGCCGGAGCTAGGAACCCGTGCAGTTGAAGTCACTGTGACGGAAAAGGGAAGTGCCGCTTTCAACGCAGCGATCGCGCGACATACCGCCGCAGTCGAGGAAATCGTGGTGGGCACCCTTAGTGATGAAGACCTACAAACCTTGGGCAGGATTTCCCGCACGTTGCTACGCGGGGTGGTTCAAGAGAGGACGTCGGAAAGCTAGCGCGTCGCGGGGTGACCGTGCCTATGAACGGGCATACAAAAAGCACCCGCCAAGAAGGCGGGTGCCAAGCAAGAGTATCCAGGAGTGGCCTAGGAAATCTTGAGGACGGTGCGTCCGTGGTGGGTGCCCTCGAGGAGGGACTTGGATTCCTCGACAACGTCCGACAGTGGAATCGTATTGGTCAGGGACTTGAGGATGGACAAGTCCAGCTTGCGCGCGAGCAGCTGCCATGCGTTCTGGCGGTAGTGCAGCGGGGCGTCGACAGAGTTAACGCCGGCCAGGTGTACGTTGCGCAGAATGAACGGCAAGACGGTGGTGGGAAGGTCTGGGCCGGCGGCCATACCGGTGGAAGCGACGGTGCCGCCCCACACGGTACGGGCCAAAACATTGGCCAGGACGTGGGAGCCGGAGGTGTCGACGGCACCGGCATAGCTAGCCTTTTGTAGTGGCTTTCCGGCCTCGGCGAACTCGGCGCGGTCCACAATGGTGTGGGCGCCTAGCTCGTGGAGGTACTGGGAGTAGTCATCCGGGCGGCCGGTCATCGCGTGAACCTCGTAGCCGGCATTGGAAAGGAGGTTCACGGCGATGGAGCCCACGCCACCGGTGGCGCCGGTGACCAGGACCGGACCATCGGGCAGCCCGCGCAGAGAATTAACGCACAGTGCGGCAGTGTAGCCCGCGGTGCCAACGGCGGCCGCCTGCTCTGCGGTGAAGTCCGCGGGCAGGGCGACGGTTGCTTGGGAGTTGACGCGCTGCTTCGGGGTGTAGCCGCCGTGGCGGAATTCACCGAGGCCATCGCCGAAGGATGCTACCAAGGTGCCAACTGGGAGGCGCTCGACGCTAGATTCAGAAACCGTGCCGACCACGTCGATGCCCGGAACCAGCGGGCTGGTGCGCATGACGCCGCGGTCACCTGCGATAGCCATGGCGTCCTTGTAGTTCAGGGAAGAATAAGAAACATCAACGGTAAGGTCGCCCTCGCCGAGGAACTCTCCCTCTTCGAAGGAGGTCGTAACGGACTTATCTTCGTTGCGAGTTACTAGTAGCGTGCTCATGCTCACCATCGTACGTTAAATGTGATGCAGGGATTTAACAGCGAATCTCACGGCGATTTTTCAGGCTCGCTTGTTAACTTGAACAACATGACGATGACCACGACATCCACCCGCATCTCGCGCCAGGTTGGGGCGCCGGGCGTGCCCGCTCGGCCCACCCTGTGGCGCAATGCCGGTATCGCCTGCGTGGTCGTTTTGATGGCAATCGCCGTAGCTACGGTGGGTAAGCCATTTATTGATATCCCCGGCGTGATCGATGCCAGTGCGCATGCTCGCCGCAGCCTCGATCTGCAAATGTTCAACGGCTTTAATAACCCTCATCCGTGGTGGGGTCCGTGGACCAATACCTTTGGCAATATCGCGCTGTTTATGCCGCTCGGGGCGTGTCTGGTGGTGCTGGGACAGAATTCGCGGCGCGTCCGCTTCGGCCGCGGTGGAACTATCCTTCTGGCGATGGCGCTCAGCCTGGGTATCGAAATTACCCAATACGTATTCTCGTTGGGATTTAGCGACGTCGATGACCTCGTTTTCAACACCCTCGGTGCGTCTGTGGGCGCGTTCTTGGTAAGCCGCAGCAGCGCCAAGGGACAGCTGCGGACCGTACGCGTCATCGGATGGCTTGCGGCATTGAGCTTGGGTGCATTACTTCTTGCCGTTATGGCCGGGGTAGTTCTCTAGAAACTAGGTCTCGAGCGGTGGGCCTTAGGCTGGTTGCGGCTGAGTGGACTCTTCTGCGGCGGGATTTTCGTGCTGTGATTGCTTGCGTTCTTTAACAATGCCCGCCGCCAGGGCGCACAGACCAACCGCTATCCAAGCCAGGAGCGTCCACACCTCAGTGCTAATGGAAGCCAGCGGGAAGTAATTTACCGAGCGGGTTAGGGAAGCGGTGGCTGCATTGGGGAATAGTTGGCCAAGGGCTCCCCACGGTGAGGCAATGAACTCCTTGGGGGCCATCGTTCCGGCTAGGGGGTTGCCAATCAGCATTATGGCAAGTGCGCCGAGCCCGAATCCTGGAGTTCCGAACAAGGCACGGAGTCCAACAATGAAGGATGAGGAGGCGGCGATGCCAAGGGTGAACACGCCCGCTGAAGTCCAGAAGCCAGCCGGCAGTAGATCGAATACCCCGCTGTAGACCCAGGAAACGAGGAGGCCTCCGAGTGGTGCGTATACAGCGAATGCGAGAAGACGCTGAGTGTTTTTCTGCAATACAAAGGAGATCAGTGCCGCACCGATCATGCCGCCGAAAGCTACGGGCAGGATAGAGAAGTTGATGCCCGCTCCTTGTGGATCACGGCTATCCAAGGGGGCTAAATCTCTTGCTTTGACATCGACGGAGGGAACTTTGTGTTCAGGAAGACCCCTAGCTTGAGCGGCGGCCTTGGCTTGGTGATTTGCCATCTCGCTCAATGGCTGTGACAGGTTTTTGATGATGTTTGCCTGGGGCAATCCCGCTGCCGAGGAGTAGAGAACCTCGGGCTCTTGGCCAAGGACGATTGCGCCTGAAACCTCACGTTGTTGAACCAGCCGTTCGGCTTCGGCCCGGTCCGAGGCGGGTTGCGTCTTGAATAGGCCGGGCTTCTTTTCATCGAGAGCCTTTTGAATCTGTGCAACTTGCTGAGGTTCACCGACCACGGCGGTGGAAATATCGCGGGGTTCCATCGTGGCCATCGGCCACAGGAAGGCTAGAAGGAAGAGTGTTAGCGCTAAGGGGGCGAGAGCCCCGACGACTAGCGCCTTCTTTACGTTGCGCATGGGGTACCTGCTTTCGGTTCGTGTGGGTAGTCCGTCAACCGCAATTCAACGAACGTTGAACATGCTAATTCAACAACCGTTGAAATTCAACAGGTGTTGAAAATCTTAGAGAGGGTAAAGGTAAAATACCCAGCATGGAGAACAAACATGCAGGACGACGGCCCGGCAATGAGGAGACTCGAGAAAAGATCCTGGCCGCAGCGTGTACGCGTTTTGGCGATGTAGGCTTTGAGGCCACCACAATTCGCAGCGTGGCAGCAGAGGCCGAGGTAGACCCTGCGCTGGTGATGCACTACTTCAAAAACAAGCAAGGCCTTTTTGACGCAGTTGTCTCAAGCCTGCAAGAACTCCCTGGGCGGTTGGAAGATGTAGCAGACCTAAAAGGCTACATCGCCCAGTACTTGCAGCTTTGGGAAGCAGAAGACATGGGGTCGAGGTTGAAGGCGGTATTGCGCGCCGGGGTGGGCTCTTCCCATGCTTCCGGAGTATTGCGGCACTATATGGACGAGCAATTCTTGGAGCTAGTATCCCAATCTAAATTGAGTGCGACGGTCTTCAATACGCCAGAAAAGCGGGAACGCATTCCCTTTATTGGCGCCATGCTGGTTGGCGTTGCGATTACGCGCAACGTGATTCTCGTTCCCTATGTGCGGGAGAAAACCATCGATGAGCTCGCAGAAATCTATGCAGCGGCATGCGAGGCGATTTTGGCGGCGCGGCCTTAGGCAGATAATTCCACTCGGTGGCCCCAGTCAAACATGGTAGTGCCGGCATCGGTACCACTTAAGCCCTCGAACATAGCCAGGGGAGAGGTTGGGACCATTCCGGTGACCTGCGATACGCCGTAGTCTTCAACCAGTACCGGGGCTAAGGGAGTTGACGGACCCAATACGACATTGAAGGACTCGCGGGAGAGCTCGAGCAGGCGGGGCGCGGTTTTATTGACAAAGGCAGAGCCGGTAATAAAGACATAATCGCACTCGGGCAGGATGTATTCGGCGGCGGAATCGGGATAGTCGCCCTCATTGAGCGAGCGCTCTAGCATATAAAAATCCGCAGCCTGGTTGAGTGCCTTGGGCGCAAAAGGGAAGTGGCCGATGACCGCGACCTTCTTCCCGGCGACGGCGTTGCGGAAGGGATCGAAGATTTGGGGCCAGGGGGCGTCGGCAAGCGCAAAGCCATGCTCGTCGGCCACAGAAGGTGTGGCGTAGTAGGAATTTAGCGCGGCCATGCCGAAGGAAGCCTCCGAGAAATTCCAGCTCTTGGCCAGCTGGGCGATGGCGCGTAAAGGAACGCCGGAGTACTCGGCGCGCATCTGGGCCGGGCGAGAAGTTGCTGACATGGTCATGGCCATGCCGCAGCTAGGGCTTTCGGTGTATACCCGGGTCCACCGCGGGCCTTGGGCGGCGCGGGAGACCATTATGTCACGGGGAATGGCATCGATGAGGTCATCGTAGAGATCCCAGGCAGACATGTATAAACCAGCTTTCCCTAATCGTTTCGCACTCTCTGCGTGAAGGCAGTGTAGTCGAATTAGCTGAGACTAACCTATAGCTTTAGTCACATATATTCGCAACGTCGTGCGCGGTCTGCCTGGCAAAGGGGCTTACCCCGGTAATGGTTGCGGAGCCGGGGCCGGTCCACGTGCCGTAACCCACGAGGAAGAGGCCGTCGATGGTGGGGGAGGTGCCATCAAGGAGCCCGCGGATAGGCCGGAGGGCAGGCCGGAAACCGGTGCACCAGATGAGGTGGTCTGCGGTGACTTCTTCAAGCGAAGAAAACATGGGGGTGGCCTGCAAAAGTCCGGAATCCCGTGTGCGTAGGACCGGCGGAACCATCACAATATCGCCCAGGTTGGAATCCGCGCCGGGGTCTGGTTCGCCGCGCAGCATGGCGTTGAGGCGGGCGCGATTGCGCTGAAAGAGCACGCGGCCGTCAACGTCGTCGGGCATCCACCGCGGGGAGCTGCGGGTATACCAGGTGGTCTCCACGCCGGACAGCAGGAGCTCGGCCGCGATCTGGGCACCGGAATTGGCCGCGCCCACGACCGCCACGGTGGACCCTGCAAAGTCCTCCGGGCCCGGGTAGAAAGCCGAATGCCATTGCTGTCCGCCAAAATCGCCGGGGTAGTAGGGGATAAAGGGCGCGGACCACGTGCCCGTGGCCGCCACGACCGTGCGCGCGGTCAGATGCTCTGTACCGGCAAAGACGTGGAAGCACGCGCCATCATGGGTTACCGCATCCACTCTGACCGGCCGGCGGATGGGCAGTTCATAGCGCTTCTCATAACGCGCAAAATAATCAATAACGTGGCTGGCCGGCGGAAAGCCCTCGTGGTGGGGCATGGGCCATCCCGGCAGGTTAGAGGAGGCGGAATTGCTAAAGAGCGTAAGCGAAGGCCAGGTGTGGCGCCAGGCCGCGCCGGGGCCGGATTCGGCGTCCAGAATGACAAAATTCAGCCCCTTCTTGCGCAGGTAATAGCCCACCGCAAGACCCGCCTGACCGGCGCCAATGACTATGCAGTCCAGCATTAAATGAGCTTCCTCTCCCGCGCCACGGTCACCGCGGCGGTGCGAGTTTCCACGCCCAGCTTCTGAAAAATGTGAATGAGGTGGGTTTTGACCGTGGCCTCAGAGATGAAAAGCTGCTTGGCCAGCTCCTTATTGGAGGAACCGGTGGACAGCGCCCGGAGGATTTCTAGCTCGCGGGTGGACAGCGATTCCTGCGGTCGGCCCACGCGCTGGGCTAGGAGGTCCACTACCTCCGGTGCCAGGGTGCGGCGGTGCGCGGCGGTATTGAGCACGGCCTCGTGCAGCGCCTGCTCGGGGGAATCTTTAAGCAGATAGCCCATCGCGCCGGCCTCCACCGCGGCAAGGATATCGGCCTGCGTGTCATAGGTGGTCAGGATGAGCACGGGTGGGCCGCCGGCCTCCACTACCCGCTTGGTGGCCGCGATGCCATCCATGCCGGGCATCTGAATATCGCAGACCACGGCGTCTACCTGCGGGGCATCATCAGTAAAAAGCTTATCCACATCCGCGCCGGTGGCGCCTTCCATTACTACCTCGACATCGGAGAAGGTATTGAGGATGGCGCGCAGGCCGGCCCGGACCACTGGGTGATCATCAATCAGCATGACATTAACCATTGCTTTTCTCCTTCAGCGGGATACGGACGGCTAGGGCAGTGCCTTCGCCGGATTCCAGGTTCATGGTGCCGCCCACAGCTTCCACGCGGTCGCGCAGGCCGGTAAGCCCGAAACCATGATCCCCGCCGCTGGGGCGAGGGGAGGCGGATAGTCCGCATCCATTATCAACGACGTCCAAGGTCACCGCATCCTCGAAAAGGCCGAGCGTGACCACGGCGCGCGAGGCGTGGGCGTGTTTGATGACGTTATTTAGGCCCTCTTGCGCGGCGCGCACGATGACCTCTTTGATGCATTCGGGCACCTTGCCGCTGCCGGAAACCACCAGCTCAAAGGTGGTCTCTTTCCCCAAGGCTTTTACACGGCTGCGCATCTGGGACAGCAGGGAAGTGAGCTGGGTTTCCAGCCGCTCATCCGGGCCGGCAAGCTCGCGGACGAAGCGTCGGGCCTCAGCCAGGTTCTCGCTCGCGACATCCTCGATAACCGCCAGCTGCTCCTCTTTAGTCGCTGGATCATCGGTGCCGCGGGCCGCGCGGGAGAGCAGCAAGATAGAGCTGAGGCCTTGCGCGACGGTGTCATGGATCTCCCGGGAGAGGCGCTCACGCTCCTCTAGCCGGCCGGCTTGGTGCTCGCTGGCGGCCAGCTCGGCTTGGGTTTCGCGCAGCTGCTTGGCGATGTCCCTGTGGTGCGCCGCCTCTGCCTGCAGGCGCCGCTGGATGAAAAAGACCGTAGCCGCGAAAGCGGTACCGATAAGTGGTCCCACGGCTGCAGCGATGGACCAGCCCTCGGGGTGCAGCCAGGCGGGAATGAATGCCGCTGCTGCCCACAGCACGGCGATGGAGACCAGCCCGGGCACGGTGGGCAAGGCGCGCAAAAAGACAAAAATAAGCGGGAATTCCAACCACATGAAATCCTGCGCATGAACCATCAGGCCCAGCCACAACAGGCATAGCCCACCTAGCCATAACCATGTGGGCAGCCAACGTTGTGCGGAGTAGACCACGGCGAGGGCCATGGCTAAGCCGATCACTCGGGCGTCGAGCCGGCCATCCACATAGGCGCGCGCCACGCCGAAGACCAGCAGAAACGCGAACATGGCGTGCAGGCCATAAACCCATAATTTTCGTCCCTTAAACACAACCACCCAGGATATCCGCGCAGGGGTGGACAGTGAATCAACCACTTGGTTGACTGGAGGTTCAGCGAGCTGGCCGATTACTTCTGACCTGCGCAAAGCAAATATAGAAGTATGTTCCTAGCAATCAGAGAAATCACCACAGCGCGCGGCCGCTTCGCGCTTATCGGCGGCACGGTTGCGCTCATTACCCTTCTACTCGTTATGCTTTCCGGCCTGACGGAGGGCCTGTCCAAGCAAAATACTTCCGCGTTGGAGTCCCTGGAAAAGGAATACCCATATATCTCCTTCTCCACTGAGGACCCCTCCTTCAGCGAATCCGAGATGCACGCCGGCGATATCGCCAGCGACGGCATTCCGCTCGGCGCAGCGCAGACCAAGCTGGAGGGGCACGGCGGCGTTGCCGTCCTCAGCCTGCCGGCCGGCACCCAGGTTCCGGGTAGCGATAAGACCATCCCGGAGCAGGGCGTGCTCCTGCCAGAGTCCATCGACGCGGCCGATACCGTCACCCTAGGTGGCGCTGATTTTTCGGTGGAGGGCACCGTCCCAGAGACCATGTACTCCCACTCCGAGGTGGCGTGGGTCTCCACCGAGTCCTGGCAGCAGATTAGCCATGCGCCAGAAGGCGTGATCGGCACCGCAGCACTGTATAAATACGAGGTTCCAGGCTCCGTGAAGGTCTCCAAGTCCTTCTCTGGCCTGGCGGCCTATCAGTCTGAGCGCGGCTCGCTGCTTACCATGCAGGGCTTCTTGTACGGCATCTCCGCGCTGGTCACCGTCGCTTTCCTGACCGTATGGACCATCCAGCGCACCCGCGACCTGTCCATCCTGCGCGCGCTCGGCGCCACCGTGCGTTACCTCTTGCGCGATGCCCTGGCACAAGCCGCCATCATCTTGGCCGCCGGCACTATTGCGGGCGCCGTCGTTGGTTGGGTGCTTGGCGCGCTTGCTTCCGGCACCGTGCCGTTCGATGTTTCCCTGCGCACCATCGCCGTTCCCGCGGTTGGCATCTGGGCCCTCGGCATGGTCGGCGCCCTTATTGCTACCCGCCGCGTAGCTAAAGCCAACCCACTCGATGCTCTTGGAGGAAATGCTTAATATGTCCACCATTCTTGATATCCGCAACGCTACCGTGACCTACCAGGACGGCGAGACAACGACTACCGCGCTAGCCGATGCCTCCCTCAACGCCGAATCCAATTCCCTGACCGCCATCGTGGGGGAATCCGGTTCCGGAAAGTCCACGCTGCTTTCCGTCGCCGCCGGGCTTATCACCCCGGATTCCGGCTCCGTGCAGGTGGATGGCACCCGCTCCATCATCTTCCAGCAGGCCAACCTGTTGTCCTCGCTCAATGTGCGCGACCAGCTGCTTATTATGGACCACATCGCCGGCCGCAAGTTGCGCCCGCAACGTGCCGATGAGCTGCTGGAGTTTGTGGGCCTAGCGGGCATGGGCAATCGCCGCATGGGCCAGATGTCTGGTGGTCAGCGCCAACGCGTCAATATCGCCCGGGCGCTGATGGAGCAGCCAGACCTGCTCTTGGCCGATGAGCCGACCTCCGCGCTTGATTCCCACCTCTCGCAGGAGATCATCCGCCTTTTGCGCGATGTCACCCAAGAGATGAAGACCGCCACCGTGCTAGTGACCCATGATCGTTCCTTGCTAAACTTTGCTGACCGCGTGGTAGAGGTCAAGGACGGCCACGTTGCCGAGCAGGAGAAGGTTTCCGCGCTCAGCTAGCGTTGCGTGGCGAGCAGCCGTGCGATTGCCTGCGGCACGGCTGCGGCAATCTGGGAGGCGGAGCAAATCCCAAAGCCGTCTGGGGTATGGGCGGCAATGGCGGCAGCATGCTGGTGTATGGCCGCGGCGTGCAGGATTTCCATAATGATCGTCTCCGCACTTACTTCAACGATATCCAATTGCGCGAGCGTCGCGCCGAGGATGCCGGATAGCACGTCGCCGGATCCGGCGGTGGCTGCGTAGGAGTGCCTAGCATTCATGCCGTAAATGTCCTGGCCGGGGCCCGTGACCGTGGTGATCCGGCCCTTGTGCAGAACAAAACAGTCGAGCGCAGAGGCAAGCTCCTGCAGGCGTATTTCGAGCCCCTCCGAAAGATCGAGCTCGCGGCCGAGCGTGGCCTTATACAGCCGCTCAAATTCCCCGGCATGTGGAGTCAGGACGGCGCAGGGGTGATCGCGTACGAGCTCGCGTAGATCCCCGTAGGTCGAAAGCACGGTCAGCGCATCGGCGTCGATAATCGTGGGCAGGCCGCGTTTTAGCACGGCACGCAATTCTGCGGCCGCCTCCGGCCCGGTGCCCCGCCCTGGGCCTACGACCCAGGCTTGGGCGTGGACTTTTTCTTGGGCACTGGCATGAGGCACTACCTCCGGCAGGCTCGTGACCACGGAGTCATTGCCCACGACGCGAACCATGGACGGCGTGGCGCGCACCGCGCCCGTGGCGGCGAGGATACCCGCGCCGGGATAGGCGCTGCTGCCAGCACAGACCGCGGTCACCCCGCCGGTGTACTTGGTGCTTGTCGCCCCCGGAGTCGGATCCAGGATTGGTCCAGTGCAGCCGACCGGCTTCGGGGCGGTGACCAGGCCTTGTTCTCCCGAAAGCACCGGCTCAGTCGGCCACTGGTAGGGCAACGGGATGGTGGGTTCATTGGCGATATAGCCCACCGGCTCCGCGGTAGCGGAAAGCTCTTCTGCAAAGGAGCGCGGGGCGCCGGGCAGGCGCAGATCGCAGAGCACCACCGCACCGCATTCCGGGGCAAAAATATGTCCGGCACGAGCCCAGCCAAAGCTAATGGTCACGTCTGCCTCTACGGCTTCGGCTGCGGCCACGCCGGTATCGGCGTTAATGCCTGAAGGAATGTCCACCGCTAATACCGGCACCCCACGCTCCTTGGCCTCGGTATAGGCCCGCAGTGGGGCACCGGATAGGCCGCGGGTGGAGGCGAGGCCGGCGACGGCGTCGATAAGCAGGTCGGCTTCTCCTAGACGCTCAGTTATGGTGCCGCCGGCCCCGGTAAAAGCCTGCAGCGCGGGCTCGTGCGCGGCATCCGCCGCGAGGATAGCCGCTACTGAATAGCCTTCTTCCGCCAGGAAAGCGCCAGCGTAGAGGCCATCGCCCCCGTTTCCTCCGGGACCAGCGAGGATAGTTACGCGCTGCCCAGGGGCAAGCATGGCCGTGGCCGTGGCTGCCACGCCGCGTGCGGCTAGGCGCATGAGCTCATCGGCATGGTTCTGCTGGGCTAGAAGAGTGTGCTCTGCTGCTCGGACGGCAGCAACGCTATAGGCATGTCGCATGCCCGCCAGGATAGGCCTTTAAGGAGCCGGCTGGCAGGTGGGGCACCAAAATAGGTTGCGCCCCTCCATGACCTTTTCTGCTACTGGAGTGCCACAGATATAGCAGGGCAACCCGGCGCGGCGATAGACGTAGACCTCCCCGCCGTGGTCATCCTTGCGAGGTTCGCGGCCCATGGCCTCGGGCGAGTGCTCGGGGCGTACGGTATCGATGCGGCCGTGCTCCACCCCATACTCCATCAAATCCACCAGGTCCGCCCACGTGGCGTCAAAAGTTTCACGGGAAACCTCACGGCCAGGCAGGAAAGGGGAGAGGCCGTGGCGAAAGAGGGTTTCCGCGCGGTAGATATTGCCCACGCCGGCATAGAGGTGCTGGTCCATCATGAGGGAGCCGATGCTGCGGCGCGATTTATGCACTTTGGCCCAGAGCGCCTCCACATCGGCGTCCGCGCGCAGCGGATCTTGGCCGACCTTGGCCAGCTGGGTGCGATACTCTTCTTCCGTGAGCAGGCGGCAAAACTGCGGTCCGCGCAGGTTAGCGGCCTCGGCGCCATTATCAATGCGCACCCGGATCTGTCCGCCTACTTCCTCGCGGGGTTCGAAGCGCAGCTTGCCAATCAGGCCTAAGTGAATATAGAGGATGTGGTGCGGATCCTGCGCGCTAAAGTGCACGAAAAGGTGCTTGCCATAGGTCTCTGCCAGCTCGATGCGCTCGCCATCGAGAAGCTCCGCCTCCGCCGCGAAGCGCCCCTGCGGACTGGTCACGCGCAGCGGCATGCCGCGAAAATCGGCGTTGAATTTATTAGCTAGGCGGTGAATGACGTGACCTTCAGGCATAGAACTCAGTCTAACCGGGAAGAACTTTCGGCCAAACCTGCCGCTAACCAGCCCACTTATTTGGGAGGTGACAATAGCGTAAACTCGAAATGCGGAATGATTTAACTCAGGGGAAGGCTTTCAAATCATGACGCAAAAAATCGGCTTTGACCGCGAGAAATACATCGAGCTGCAGTCGAAGCACATTCACGCCCGCCGCGAGGAAATTGGCGGCAAACTCTACCTAGAGATGGGCGGCAAGCTTTTTGACGATATGCATGCCTCCCGCGTGCTGCCCGGCTTCACCCCAGACAATAAAATCGCGATGCTGGAGCGCATCAAAGAGGACGTAGAGATCCTCATCTGCATCAACGCGAAAGATATCTCCCGCCAGAAGGTACGCGCGGATCTGGGCATCCTATACGAAGATGACCTGCTGCGCCTGGTGGACGTATTCCGCAGCCGCGGATTCTTGGTGGAAAACATCGTCATGACCCAGCTGGAGGAAGGCAATTCCCAAGCGGAGGCCTTCATCGAAAAGGTCGAGCGCCTCGGCCTCAAGGTGGCGCGCCACCGCGTTATCCCTGGCTACCCCACCAATACGGACCTTATCGTGTCCGAAGAGGGCTTTGGCCGCAATGAGTTTGCGGAAACCTCCCGCGACCTCGTCGTGGTCACCGCGCCCGGCCCTGGCTCCGGCAAGCTGGCCACCGCACTCTCGCAGGTCTACCACGAGCATCAGCGCGGCAATAATGCCGGCTACGCCAAGTTTGAAACCTTCCCTATCTGGAATCTCCCCCTGGAACACCCCGTGAACTTGGCCTATGAGGCAGCCACGGTGGACCTCAACGATTCCAATATTATTGACCACTTCCACCTGTCCGCCCACGGCGAATCTACCGTGAATTACAACCGCGATGTGGAAGCATTCCCGCTGCTGCGCACACTTTTGGAAAAGCTCACCGGCACCACCCCATACCAGTCTCCGACGGACATGGGCGTGAACATGGCCGGCTTCTGCATTACTGATGACGCCGTGTGCCGCGCCGCCGCCCAACAAGAAATCATCCGCCGTTACTTCAAGGCACAGGTGGAAGAGGCGCGTGCGGGCTTAGGCACCGAGCAATCCGAGCGCGCCGCAGTCATCATGGCTAAGGCTGGCATCAAGGTTGAGGATCGCCCTGTGGTGGCGCCTGCGCGCCAGCGTGCGGAAGAAACCGGTGAGCCCGCTTCTGCTATGCAGCTGCACGACGGCACCATGATCACCGGCCGCACCTCGCCATTGCTGGGTTGTTCTGCAGCTATGCTGCTTAACGCGCTGAAGCACCTCGCGGGCATCGATGACGATATCCACCTGCTGTCGCCAGAGTCCATCGAGCCGATTCAAACGCTCAAGACCAAGCATTTGGGTTCCAAGAATCCCCGCCTGCATACCGACGAGGTGCTCATCGCCTTGTCCGTGTCAGCGGCGAAGGATGACAACGCCCGCAAGGCGCTGGAGCAGATCAAGGAGCTTGCTGGTTGCGACGTCCACACCACCACCATCCTGGGTTCTGTGGATGAGGGAATCTTCCGCAACCTCGGCGTGCTCGTGACCTCTGATCCCGTCTTTGCCCGCAAGAAGGCGCTGTACCAGAAGCGCTAGAATTCTCACTGCAATCGTTCGTTCTTTCACTTTCACACTGATCCTCCTCACTTACAAAAGTGAGCTCCTCACTGTTAATAGTGAGGGATTGCAGTGTAGAAGTATGGCAATCGACTAGTCACTACAGGCCGTAACCGCAAGGTCAGACCTAAAGATTGGGGACTGCACAGCTGCAGGCCTAAGATTGGGGCGTGACTATTGGCAAAGTTCTCCTGTATTACTGCTTTACCCCCATCGAAGATCCCACCGCGATCATGCTGTGGCAGCGCACCCTGTGCGAGTCCCTGGGGCTCAAGGGGCGCATCCTCATTTCCGAGCACGGCATCAACGGCACCGTTGGCGGCGATATGGAAGCCTGCAAGCGCTACGTCCGCCAGACCAAGGAATACCCCGGCTTTAAGCGCATGCAGTTCAAGTGGTCCGAGGGCGGTGCGGATGACTTCCCGCGCCTTTCGGTCAAGGTGCGCGATGAAATCGTGGCCTTTGGCGCGCCGGGCGAGCTGAAGGTGGATGAAAACGGCGTCGTCGGCGGCGGCGTGCACCTCAAGCCCGAAGAGGTAAATAAGCTGGTAGAAGAGCGTGGCGAGGAGGTCGTCTTCTTTGACGGCCGCAATGCCATGGAAGCAGAGATTGGCAAGTTTAAAAATGCCGTCGTGCCCGATGTGAAAACCACGCATGACTTCATCGAGGAAATCGAATCCGGCAAGTATGACTGGATGAAGGATAAGCCGGTGGTGTCTTATTGCACCGGTGGCATTCGCTGCGAGATCCTGTCCTCGTTGATGAAGAACCGTGGCTTCAAAGAGGTCTATCAGATCGATGGCGGCATCGTGCGCTACGGCGAAAAGTACGGCAATGATGGCCTGTGGGAAGGCTCCATGTATGTCTTTGACAAGCGCATGCACCACGAGTTTGGCCAAGGACTCCAAGACCCCGGCTTCATCCAGCTGGGCCACTGCGTTCACTGCGGCAAGGGCACGAATACCTTCCACAATTGCATCAATGAAGATACCTGCCGCCAGCAGGTACTCATCTGTGATGACTGCATCCAGCACGTAGAAACCCAGCACTGCGGCCGGCCGGATTGCGCCGAGGTGGCAGCAAAATTCGTCGACCAAGATTCAAGTCTTGATTAGGAATTGCTAGGTACTGTCAAAACAGGCGTGAGAGCGCAAAAGCCGCGCTCATCAGACGCTTTGCTTCGTCTTAGTGCGAGCTGAGTATTAACCAAAATGTTAATAAGGTTTTACCGCCATTTTACTTGATGCAAAGTACTTTCAAGTATGTTGATTTTTATAGGTTCAGCTTTGACCGTTGCGCTGCAAGATTGTACGCATCGGTGGTAGGCGGGCCGAAGGCTTTCACATTCGACTTGAGGAGTTTAATTTTATGCCCAATTTTAAGATGAAGGGGGGGGCGCGTTGCCGCGGCTGCACTCGTTGCCCTAGGTGCGATTTCTGTTGCAGTTCCGTCCGCCGTTGCGGCTGAACAAACTGATGAGACGGTGAACGCGGTTAATGATGCTGTTGGAAAAGAACTGCCTCCCGAGGTTGCTAAGCAATTGGATGAGTGGGCAGCATCTCAGAATCTTGATCTAGATGCCGAATTTCAAGAGGAACCTGTAACTATCTCTACCGAGACTCAAAAGGCTCTTGCTGATAAGCACATTGTAATGTTCAACCGAGCAGGGGTTGAACCCCCACCGGGTTATGTGTATGACCCTTCAAAGGGAAGTCTGAATGACTATTGTACGAAGTCTCCTGATCAGTTCCCCGCTCCTGGCGACAATGCTGATTTCTCTGGCGCATGCGCAAAGCACGACATGTGCTACGGAGCCCATCAGGATCCCGGTGAGCGTGTGGGCTGCAATATTCAACTAAATAAGGACATGGTTCATATTTGCAAGAGCGTTTATCCAAATGCTGCCGATCCGCGTAGGGGAGGCTGTCTTTCTACTGCAGGAACCTATTTTGCTTTTGTGACTGCAGTTCATCCTAGCCAGTGGAACCCTACGATTTCGGGATAAGAGAAGCAAAGGAGAGCAACTATGGCAAGTGGAAAACTCCGTCCGCTTTGGCCTGAATTGGTGGCGGCCGTCTTAGGGGTGGCTCTCGTTCTTATGGCCCCAGTCAGAATCGGTTGGATCGGCACTGTGGTCATTATTCTATCTGCGGTTTCCGCAATTACCACGTTAATTCTCTCGAAACAGTCCGCGAAAGTTCAGTTGACAGGAATGATCATCGGCATCATTGCCATTGCAGTCGGTCTGTTAATCGGTTTAAAGAATGATGGACAAACTGCGATCTTCTCGCCGGCCCTTGTTTGGGTATTTGGTGCGGGACTAGTGATGTCGACCCTTTGCACCTTGATAGCTCGAAAGTTGAAAGTTAATTCAAATCAAATAGCTTGAGATTTTGAGTCTTTTCTCCGGCGGCCTCGTCTACCTATCGAACATAGTAGGCGGGGCCGCTCTCGTCCTTACTGACTGGGTGGTTAGGTGTTTGTAGAGGACAGTCGACTTAGAGAGTCAGTACCCATGACTGGTTACGGTCAACATGCAGTGCAAACGCAGTTGGCAGCCCAGCTAGCCAAGCAGGAGAGCTAGTCGCGCCCCGTTTCCTTGTGGAAGGAATCCCACCACCACTGTTGCCACGCGGTGGTATGCGGGCTGTGCGGCGGATGGATGATGCCGGTGGGGGCGTGTAGTTCGCTAACCGGGCTCATGCCGTGGAGCGAGTTGAGGAACCACAGTGGGCACTCGGCGGCGAGCTCTGGGGTGATGGGGCGCGTTTCGGTGTGAATTCCAAGGTCCGAGGCGCGCCGGGCAACTTGGCGCAGCGTGATGCTGGGCAGCGCCTGACCGGTGGGAAGGATTAGCGTTTCCTCGTCCCAGGCGACGAGCGCGCCGGTGGTGGTCTCCACCATGGCACCGGAGGAATCCACGATGGCGGTGTCATCGGTGCCGTCAGCTTGGTATTCGGTGCGGTAGCGTGCCAGCGCTGGGAAATCGGGGCCCTTGACTAAAGGTTGCGTGCGCGGGTCGGGGGCTTGCACATAGGTCAGCCGGGTAGTTCGGCGCGCAGGGGGCGCGGGGCGAATATCGAGGCGCAGCTGACCGGCGGCGAGAGAGATACGGGGAAAGAGATCGCCGGGGCCCACAAGTTGAAGCATCGCGGGGATGAACCCGGCGGGAAGTGGGCCGGCCATCGACTCGAAGCGCTGGAGGTGTAGGAAGAGGGCGTTTGAGTGGGCGTCGCCAAGCATCCGCCAAGAATCCGCAACGTCAAAGGGGCCGGGGTGAGGTTGGCTTGGAATAAAGCTGCCGTCGTGCCAGAGGTAGGTGCTCATTGCCACGCCCCCAGCACGGATTGTGCCTTGAGATTGCGCTCTTCTAGCTCGGCCGCAGGATCTGAATCCAGGACGATGGCCCCGCCGGCGCCGATGGTGATCTCACCGGCCGCGCGCACGGCCGTGCGGATGACTACGCTGAGATCGGATTGCCCATCAAACCCCAGGTAACCCACCACGCCGGAGTAGACGCCACGTGGGCCTGTTTCGAGCTGGTCAATGATTTCGCAGGTGCGCAGCTTCGGTGCGCCCGTCATAGAGCCGGGAGGGAAGGCGGCGCGGAGAGCATCGACCGCGGTGGCACCGGTGCGCAGCTGCCCAGTAATAGTGGAAACCAACTGATGGACGGTGACATAGCTTTCTACCTGCATCAACTTGGGCACGCGCACGCTGCCGGGCTCGCATACCCGGGAGAGATCATTGCGCAGTAGGTCGACGATCATGAGATTTTCGGCCCGTGTTTTCGGGTCCGTGGTCAGTAGCGCGGGATCCTGGTCGGCCGAGATAGTGCCCTTAATCGGCTTGGCCTCTACCTCACGACCGCGCACGGTGAGGAAGCGCTCGGGCGAGGCGCTGCAGACCTCCACACCATCGAAGACGAGGTGTGCGGCATAGGGGGCGGAGTTGTGTGAGCGCAGTTGGGAATAAAGCTCCCCCTCGGCCGCGGCCGAGTAGGTATCGGTCAGGCAGACCTCGTAGCTCTCGCCGGCGTGCAGGAATCCTTGGGCTCGCTTAATCCGCTCCAGGTAGCCAGGGCTGCGCCAGGAACCCCCGCTTAGCGACGCCCCACCGTCCTCCCCCGTTGGCCCTGGTTCCTTCGCACCCAAGGCGGCTTCCAGGCGGTTTAGCAATTCCTCGGCGCCGTCACCGGCAAGGCAGCACAGGTGCGCGGTTTCTGTGTGATGGTCGTAGACGATGAAGGACTGCGGCCGCACAAAGTAGGCATCGGGGTAAGGGGAGCGGTGGCGTAGCTCAATGGGCAGGGTGAGCTGGGCACATTCGTAGCCCAAGTACCCGATGACCCCGCCGGTAAACGGGAGGGCCGGTGCGTCGATGATGCGGGTGGCGAGCTCGCGGTCGAGGAGGGTGAGGATATCGGGGGCGTCGCCAAGCCGGTAGCGGAAAGAGCGACTCAATGCGCCGGCGGTATCGCCGAGGATGGAATAGCGCCCGCGGGGATCCGCGGAGTCGAGGAAGAAGGCATCGTTTCCCTCGGCTCGCAGGGCGGCAAAGACCCGTGGGCAGTCCACCGCGCCGGGCACCTCTCGGTGGAGCAGGCGGAACCCGCCCAGAAAGTTGCGCATAATATCCCGGCCGTGCTGGGTAAGCACCGACTCCGGGTGGAATTGCACACCCCAGTGCGGCAAACCATCGACCTTCAGCGCTTGGATGACGCCATCCTCGCTGCGGGCATGCACGGTAATGCCGGGGGCCTCCTCTATATGCAGGGAGTGGTAGCGCACCACTTCAAAGTCTTGCGGGATTCCGGCAAAGATGCCTTCGCCCGAGTGACTGATGGTAGAGACAAAACCGTGGCGCGGCTGCGGGGCGCGGGATACTTGGGCACCGGCCAGCAGACCTAGTCCCTGGTGGCCAAGGCATACGCCCAGCACCGGAATCTCGGCCGCGGCTGCGGCGGCGATAATGCCCCGGGCAGCACCGAAATCCTCCTCGCGTTCCGGCGTGCCCGGGCCAGGAGAAATCACCAAATGCGAAAATTCGCCGGCACGGACGCGCTCGGCCAGCCCGTCCGCTTCACCGGCGGCGACGACGAGTGGTTCGCGTCCGGCTACCTCCGCGATGAGGTGGGCAAGGTTGAAGGTATAAGAATCGTAATTATCAAGCAGGAGGATCATGGGGAGGCGGAAGATTTCTATGCGGCGGCCGAGTCCATGAGGAACAGCTGGATATCGGTAATGGTCCACAGCATGAAATTGCAGGCCATTACCCAGAAAATGGCCATCCAACTGCGCCACCGCAGATAGCGGTGCAGCTTGCGCACCATGATGATGGCGCAGCCGATCATGCCGAAGAAGGGAATGATCGGGGTGGTCAGGCTAAAGAAGGTGCGCTGCCCGTCGGTGCAGAGCCATGTGGCGGTGCCATTCTCACACAAGGGGCCGCCGGAGAGCCGGGTGACGAGCGCGACCGCGAAACCATAAAGCGCGGAGAGCACAAGAACGCCGATCATGTACCAGACGGCCTGGCGGGTGGAGCGGCGGTTGGCGGCAGCAACCTCTAAGGGGTCCGGTTCATCGGCCAGCTCATCAAAGCTCCGCGGTTCCGGGCGGCGCAGATTGGCATAGTCCGCATCGGAGGTCAGATCGTTTTCGGGATGCTCTGGTCGCAGGCTCATGCCCCAATCCTAACCGCAGGATGGGTGGACCAAGATAGGCACCCGAATATGCGGCAGCAGCTCCGTGGCGGTAGATCCCAAGAACACGCGGGCGATGGGGCCCTGCGGGGTGGAGGCCATGAGCATCAGATCGCCCTTCTTCCACTTGAGCGAATCCACCGCCCCGCCCCAGCCTGCACCGGAACCGATTTCTGAGGTGACATCCAGATCGGGGAATTTTTCTTGGATGCTATCGCGGGCGCGGTCCAGCATGGCGAGGGAATCCTCGAGCCACTCGGCTGCCAGCTTGAGCGCCATATCGTGCTTGTCTTTCGACGGCGTATTGAGCAGTCCCTTTGCTGAGAAGACAAGCAGGCGCAGCGGCAGATTCCAGCGGTTGGCGAGCTCCGCTGCGGCGAGCATCTCATGATCTTCGCGCGGGCTGCGTTCGGTGATGGCAAAGTTAAAGCGGGTGACGCCGTGCTTGGACAGCTTTACCTTGCGTGGCACTAAACCCAACGGCTGAGGAGAATAATGCAGCAAGGTATCGGCCGTAGAACCAGCAAAGAAACGGCCCTTTGGCGCAGCCTGGTTGGGGCCTAAGATGATGAGGTCTGCCTGGAATTTCTTGGCCATCTCCGTCAGTAGGTGGGGGCGCGAAGGCCCGTCGACCAAGAGGGAAGGCTTGTCATCCCAGCAGCTGCGGGGCACACCAGCTTCATCGAGGGCGGCATGGGTAGCGGCCGCGCAGGCCTCCTTTTGTGCTTTAAACCATTTCTTATATTTTCCGCCCAGCTTGGTGAGGGAAGTAGTAGTCCACGGCTGGAACACGGTAGAGATGACCCGCACCTGGGTAGTGGCGGTACGGGAGAGCCACGCGGCACAATCTAGAGCCTCGGTGCCGGAGGAAGAAGGGCTCCAAGAAATAAGAATACGAAGGGGTTTATCGGCCGAGCCCTTGCTCAAGGCCGGCAGATGCCCATCGGAAGAATCAGTTGCCATACGGAGTGAACTAGTGAGAGATTACGGTTTTCGTTTTCTCAATTATCACGTTAAGCCCACGAAAAATGAAATCACCGCGGGCAAAACTAGTGCTGTTCGCCGTTCATTGTGGGGCGATAGACATCAGCCAGCTTGGAGATGACGGTGGCAACGTCGTTCGCGGTCTCCAAATCCTTCGGCTCGAGCCACCGCATGATCTCTGCTAGGGCGGAGGCACGCTGCTGCGAGACGATGGCTAGTTCGGATTCGCCTAGTTGCGTCAGCGCTACCAAGACGCCGCGGCGGTCCTCTTCATCGCGGTGGCGTTCCACGTAGCCGCGGCGCTCTAGCTGATAGAGCGCGTTGGAGGCGGTGGGCATGCGGATAAGTTCTGCCTGCGCGATGGTGGAAACGCGGGACGGTCCGCGCATACGCAGCTGGTTCATGATGGACACCTGCGAGGTGGTCAATGAGGAGCCTTCCGCCGTGCGCTGGAAAATAAGAATGAGCTTATTGAGCGACGGCTGGATGGAACGCGCGACCTCGACAGCATCCTCGTACGTAGACGGGGATTGAGCGGGGCCCTTCTCCTCATGTTGCTGCGTCATAGAAAACGATTGTATAGCCCGTTTTCCCTGCGCGGTAGTTCGGAAGTTAAAAAATTAGTTTCCGGCAATAAAGTCTTCTAGCTCGGCGCGCGCCACGTCATCGGCCTTTTGCACCGGCGGGGATTTCATCAAGTAGGACGAGGCAGCCAGTACCGGGCCCGCCACCCCGCGGTCGAGAGCAATCTTGGCGGCGCGCACGGCATCAATGATGATGCCGGCGGAGTTTGGCGAGTCCCAGACCTCCAGCTTGTACTCCAAGTTCAGCGGTACTTCGCCGAAGGCGGAACCCTCTAAGCGGACATAGGCCCACTTACGGTCATCAAGCCATTCCACGTAATCGGAAGGTCCGATGTGGACGTTGCGGTCCTCCTGCTTGCCGGCGATGGGTGAGTTGTGCAGGTTAGAGGTTACGGCCTGCGTCTTGGAGATCTTTTTGGATTCGAGGCGCTCGCGCTCGAGCATATTTTTAAAATCCATATTGCCGCCTACATTGAGCTGCATGGTGCGCTCCAAACGCACGCCGCGATCTTCAAAAAGCTTCGCCATGACGCGGTGAGTAATGGTCGCGCCCACCTGGGACTTAATATCATCGCCCACGATGGGCAGCCCGGCGTCTTCGAACTTCTTCGCCCATACCGGATCAGAGGCAATAAAGACCGGCAAGGCGTTGACAAAGGCGCAGCCGGCATCGATGGCCGCCTGGGCGTAGAACTTATCCGCTTCTTCAGAGCCCACCGGTAGGTAGGAGACTACGACGTCGGCGCCGGACTGGCGGAGTACGGCGGGGACGTCGGCAAGCGGGGCTTCCGATTCCGCGATGGATTCTTGGTAGTACCGGCCGAGGCCGTCCAGGGTAGGACCGCGCTGCACGGTAACGCCCAGCTCAGGGACGTCGGTAATGGAAATGGTGCAATTGCGGGAGCTGCGCGTAGCCTCCGCCAGATCCTTGCCCACCTTGTCCGCATCCACGTCGAAGGCGGCAACGAATTCCACATCGCCTACGTGGTACGGGCCAAACTGGGCGTGCATCAAACCGGGAATATCTGCATCGGCCGCGGCGTTGCGATAAAACTCCACGCCTTCAATGAGGGACGTGGCGCAGTTGCCGACGCCCACGATGGCGACCTTTACTTTTTCGGACACGGTCTACTCCTTTAACTCCATGAGTTGTAGCTGTCAGTGACTGCGCAAGGGTAAGCCGAAAATTATGCCCTACGGTGGCATAACGCCATGTGGATCGATCAAGAAGAGGTAATTAGGATGATCCGGGTGAATTCCGTTGCCTATAAGCACGTGCTCTCCCATGAGTGGGAGCGCGCCCACCACTTGCGCGAATTTCGCGCCGGGCAGCTCACGCGGAAGGACGTGTGCGATGCTGACTTTTTGCTGCGCGCCGCAGCTGAGCACCACGGGCGCACCATGGATAAGGAATGCCCCGTGTGCGGCGAGCCTTTGCGGCTTACGCGCTGGGTCTATGGCGAGAACCTCGGTCGTCGCGCCGGGAGTGCCCGCAGTGAGAAAGAAATAGCGGAGTTTGTAGCTGAGGGCTTGGAGTTTACGGTGCACGAGGTGGAGGTATGCCGCCAGTGCCGGTGGAACCACTTGTTGCGTTCTGCTACTGCATTTAACGCGTGTTAGTTTCCCGCGCACCGCCTTAGGCAGTAAGCTGCAATTATTTAGTTTGTGATCAGGGATGAATGAGGACACGAATCAGTGACCGAGAAGGAATCTACCGGCAAGTCCGCTAAGGGGGCTCGCCCCAGCAAAAAGCAGGCGACAAAGAAGCGCCGCATCTGGCCGTGGGTCGTTTTGGCGTTCCTACTGGTCTTTGTAGCACTGCCCGCAGGACTTTTTGCCTACGCATACTCGCAATACTCCGTTCCGGAGCCCAAGGACCTGGCCAATAACCAGGTCTCCACCATCTATGCGGGTGATAATCAGACCCAGCTCGCCCGCTTGGTGCCGCCGGAAGGCAACCGCACCCACGTGCAGCTGGATGAAATCCCGGAATACGTGCAGGACTCCGTGCTGGCCGCGGAGGACCGCGACTTTTGGGATAACTCCGGCTTCTCCTTCACCGGCCTCGGCCGCGCCGTGGTGGGTAAGGTAACCGGCAATGAAGATGCTGGCGGCGGTTCCACCATTACCCAGCAGTATGTGAAAAACACGTTGGTGGGCAACGAATACTCCTACGTGCGCAAGATTCGCGAGCTCATCTACTCGGTGAAGATGACCAATGAGTGGGATAAGGAGGATATTCTCAACGCCTACCTCAACACCGTGTACTTCGGCCGCAATGCCTACGGCATCCAGGCGGCATCCAACGCCTACTTTGATAAGGACGCCAAGGACCTCACTCCGGAGGAAGGCGCCATGCTCGCCGGCCTCATTCAGTCCCCGTCCGGCCTCGACCCGCGCGTGAACCAGGAGGGCTCCGAGGACCGCTGGAACTACGTCCTTGATGGCTTGGTAGACATGGGTGACCTCACCCAGGAACAGCGCGATGGCATGGTCTTCCCAGAGACCCGCGACCCAGCTGAGTACTCTGCCTACACCGAAGCCCCAGGCGCTAATGGCCACATCAAGGATCAGGTCATCCGCGAACTGGAAGAGGTAGGCATCACCGAAAACGAGGTGTCCACCGGCGGCCTGCGCATCACCACCACCATCGACATGAATGTGCAAAACAACACCATTCAGGCAGTCGATGACCAGATGGCTCCGCTGCAAGAGGATGCGCGTGCGGCTTCCGTGACCATCGATTCGAAGACCGGTGCGGTCCGTGGATACTTTGGCGGCCACGATTCCAATGGTTGGGACTACGCCAACTCCCCGCTGCAGACCGGTTCTACTTTCAAGATCATGACCCTTGCGGCCGCCTTGCAGCAGGGCATCAGCCTAGATACCAATTACTCGTCCGCTCCGTACCAGCTGCCTGGCTCGGATGTTGTCACCAACGTGGGCGGCGGCTGCGGCGTATGCAACCTGCGCGAGGCTACCAAGCAATCCCTGAATACCTCCTTCCTTCGCCTGCAGGAAGACCTCAAGAACGGCACGCAGGACACCGCAGATATGGCGCACGCCCTTGGCGTGGCTAAGTCCCTGCCGGGCATTGAAAAGACGCTGACGGAAAACGGCAAGCAGCCATTCGAAGGCATTGTTCTGGGCCAGTACCAGTCCCGCCCGCTCGATATGGCCACCGCAATGTCCACCCTGGCTAACCAGGGCGTGTGGCATAACCCGCACTTTGTGCAGCGCGTAGAAAACGCTGCCGGCGAAGTGCTGTACGAGCACCCCGAAGACGAGGGCGAGCGCCGCGTATCGTCCAACGTGGCTAATAACGTCATCGAAGCCATGGAGCCGGTGGCCGCATGGTCTAATGGCGCTCTTGCCGGTGGCCGTGTTTCCGCCTCAAAGACCGGCACCACTCAGATGGGCGATACCGGAAATAACAAGGATGCCTGGATGGTCGGTGCCACCCCGCAGCTGGCTACCGCCGTGTGGGTAGGTACCGCGGACAACACCTCCGCCATCTTCGATCAGTACGGCGGCATTATGTACGGCGCCGGCGCGCCAACCAAGATTTGGAAGGCCGTGCTGGATAACTCCCTGGCCAACTCCGAATTCCAAAACTTCCCGGCTGCCTATCCGCTGGGATTCGGCAACATGGGCGCCGGAACGGCTGCTCCGGCCTATGACCCGAGCTGGGATAGCGGCGCTGGCGATACCCAGGACTACGAGGCCCCTGCCGAGCAAGCAGCTCCGGAAGAGGAAACCAAGCCGGCTCAGCCGGAGAACAAGCCGGAGAGCCCGAAGCCAGCCCCGAAACCGCAACGCGGCAATGGCAATAGCGGCAATGGTGGCAATAGCGGTAATAGCAACCAGGCACCGGCTCAGCCAGAGGCGCCGTCGTTGGATGACCTCATCGGCCCCGATAGCGACTTGGCAGACCTCCTAGGGTAGGCGGCAGTGACAGCGAATCCGCACCAGCGCATTCCCGCCTCCTCAGAACCCTTGGCCCGCGGGGTAATTGAATTCCTCGGCGGGCCAAGGGGCCGTTTTGCCGGTGTACGCCGCACCCAGTGGTGGACCCCGCTGCGCGCCATAATCGCCGTCGGCTGGGTTTTCCTGGCGTGCGGATTCCTCTCGAAGGCTAATTGCGCCGGCGGCACCCGCGGTGATGACGGGGTCATTAACCTAAATTGGGCGGGCAACCGCCAGTACACCTCATTTTGCTATAACGACATCATCCCGCTTTACGGCGGCCGCGGCCTCGATGAAGGCGGCTTCCCCTATGCCTATTCCTGGCAAGAGGGTGACCTGACCCGCTATATGGAGTACCCAGTCCTCGCAGGCCTATTCCAGGGGTTGATGGGATGGATCGCCCGCAATACGTACTCTCTGGTTGAGTGGGCCGGCATCCCGGAGGCCGGATGGTACTTCGGCCTGACCGCCTTGGTCATGGCGTGCATCTGGGTAGGCGTGCTCTACATGGTCTACCTGCTGGTGGGCAATCGCACTTGGGACACCATCCTCGTCGCCGCCAGCCCTCTTATCATTATTCACGCCTTCAGCAACTGGGATATCCCCTCCATTGCCTTTGCCGTAGGTGCGCTCCTGGCCGCCGCGCGCAAGCGCCCTGCCGTAGCGGGTGTCCTCATCGGCCTTGGCACTTCCTTTAAGCTGTGGCCGCTCTTTCTCTTGGGCGCATTCCTGGTCTTGGCGGTGCGCAATCGTCGCTGGCCGCAATTTTTCTACGCCTTGCTCGGCGCGGCCGTGACCTGGATCGTGGTCAACGCGCCGGTGGCCCTGAAGTATCCGGAGGCATGGCGCGAATTTTTCCGCCTCAACCAAGAGCGCGGTGCGGAGTGGACCACCATCTACTCGGTGCTCAGCCGCAATACTGGGATTAGCTTTAGCCCTGAGTTCCTCAATACCTTCAGCCTGGTGGCGTTTTTGGCTCTCTGTGCGGCGATTGCGGTGCTGGGCCTGCGCAGCGCGCGGACGCCGCGCATGGCCGAGCTGGTTTACCTCATCGTGGCCGCCTTCTTACTATTCAACAAGGTATGGTCGCCCCAGTATTCTCTGTGGCTGGTAGTGCCCGCGGCCCTAGCCCTGCCACGCTGGCGCTTGGTCTTTAGCTGGGCGCTTGTCGATGCCCTCGTATGGCCCCTACTCATGTGGCACATGCTGGGAACAGACAATAAAGGTATTCCGCACGAGCTGCTTGACGTTGCGATTATCTCCCGCGACGCCCTCATTATCGCCATGGCTGTCCTCGTTATTCGCCAGATGTGCGGCAAGACCACGGATAAGGTGCGCGATGCGCACGCCGGCCGCGACCCCTTGGCAGGGGCATTCGCATGATCGTTACCTATATCGGAATGGCATCCATCTTTTTGGGATTCCTCTGCGTGATGGCAGCCTTCTGGCTCTTCCACAATCGTGAGGATCGTCGCGGGCCCATCGTGCTGGGTCTTTTGGCCATTCTTTTCCTCACCATCATTCCGGCGACGGCAGCTGTGTTTTTCGCCGCAACGACCACTGGTTAGATTTCTTTTCGCCGGTCATTTGCGGTACTGTAGTGGGGTTGCTTGACGCAACGTACCCTCCTGCTGCATCCGCAAAGGTGATGCAGCCGAAAACTACTAGACCATAGGAGGTGATGAGGTCCGTGCGTCACTACGAAGTCATGATCATTCTGGATCCTAATCAGGATGAGCGCACCGTAACCCCGTCCCTGGATAAGTTCCTCGAAATCGTCCGCCAGGAAGGCGGCAAGGTTGAGAACCTTGATGTATGGGGCAAGCGCCGTCTTGCATACCCCATCAACAAGAAGGAAGAGGGCATTTATGCCGTCGTCAACCTGGAGTGCGAGCACACTTCGGTTGCCGAACTCGACCGCCGTCTGAACCTGAACGACACCATCCTGCGTACCAAGGTTCTGCGCACCGACAGCAAGTAACGGATACTGGGATCAAGCACAATCCACGTAACCGATAAGGAGTAAAGACATGGCACAGGGAGATACCAATATCACGGTGGTAGGCAACATCGTTGCTGACCCCGAGCTGCGCTTCACCCCGGCGGGTGCGGCAGTAGCTAACTTCCGCGTCGCCTCCACCCCTCGTCGCTATAACTCGCAGACGAATCAGTGGGAAGACGGCGAAGCTATGTTCCTGACCTGCAACGTATGGCGTCAGGCAGCGGAAAACGTTGCCGAGACTATGTCGAAGGGCATGCGCGTCATCGTTACCGGCCGCTTGAAGCAGCGTTCCTTCCAGACCCGTGAGGGCGATAACCGCACCGTATTCGAGATTGACGTCGACGAAGTCGGTCCGTCTCTGCGCTACGCCACCGCTCAGGTAAACCGCAATCCGCGTGAGGGCGGCAATAACTTTGGCGGCGGCCAGCAGCGCTCGAATAACAATAATCAAGGCGGTTTTGGAGGCGGCCAGCAACAGCAGCCGCAGCAGAACCAGGCTCCTTCTGAGGATCCGTGGAACTCCGCACCACCTGCAGGTGGTTTCGGAGGCGCTGATTCTGAACCTCCGTTCTAAGTCTGTCACCCGCAACTATTCAACTAACTCAATTGAAAGGCAGGGATCATGAAGCTGATCCTCACCGCTGCCGTTGAGAACCTCGGCGCCGCTGGCGAAATTGTTGAGGTTAAGGACGGCTACGGACGTAACTACCTGCTTCCTCGCGGCCTGGCCATCGTGGCTACCCGCGGCGCAGAGAAGCAGATTGAGGGCATCAAGCGCGCCCAGGAAGCTCGCGAGATTCGCGACCTGGATCACGCACGTGAGGTCCGCAACCAGCTCGAGCAGCTGACGGATGTCAAGGTAGAGGTTAAGACCTCCGAATCCGGTAAGCTCTTCGGTTCCGTTCAAGCAGAAGACATTGTCAACGCCGTCTCCAAGGCCGGTGGCCCTAAGCTGGATAAGCGCATCGTTGTGCTTCCTAAGGGCCTGGTCAAGAAGACCGGCAACTACCAGGTCGAGCTGAAGCTGCACGCTGATGTTATCGGCAAGGTGAACTTCTCGGTCGTTGCTGCCTAACTAGGCGCACGACGGTCCATATAGACCCAAAGACAACAGCAACGCTTTAGGCCTCAAGTTCCTGCTATGTGAGGTGGCAGGAACTTGGGGCCTTTAGCGCGTTTTAACCGGCCTGTGGATAACTGTGGAATTCTGTGGATAACTCTTTGGCAATTTAACTCACTGTTTACGCGGAGGCCTCTTTATTAACTCGCAGGTCAGGCCGCTTATCCACCAAGGATGTGCCTATTGTCACATCTGGAAAAACATGCTCTGAGCTGGGTCTTTGATTTATGCAGGTCATGGGGTTTTGAAGTTATCCACAGGCCTATGCAGGGCAAATATGGGCTAAGGCTCCCGCGACCTGCAATTTTCACATTGCCCTGTGGATAACTGTGGAAGTTATGCCCAGGGGGTGGTGTCCGGGCACTAGACTAAACTGAGATTCCGATATGCTCGGACGCTCGAATAGCTACAAGGGGGAGACCATGACCAACGCCAGTTTTGATGATGAACACCTACCACCGGAGCCACCGCCGGAGGAGGAACCGGCTCCGCGCCGTCGCTATCAGCAGGAAGAGCCAAAGCGCTATGGCGAATTCCGCCAGCCCCCCGCAGACCGCGAAGCGGAGCAGGGTGTTCTGGGTGCCATGTTGCTCAGTCCCCATACGGTGATGGAAGTCATTGAGGAGCTGGAGCCCGAGGATTTCTACTATCCGGCACACACGTTGATTTACCGCGCCATGCTGGATCTATATTCCGAGGGCAAGGACGTCGACGCCGTCATTTTGGCCTCCCAGCTCGACCGCTTTAATAACCTCGAGCGCGTCGGCGGTGCTCCTTATCTCCACACGCTGCTCGCTACAGTGCCAACGGCGGCCAACGCTCGCTACTACGCCGAAATCGTCGCGGAAAAGGCAGTGCTGCGCAAGCTTGTTGATGCCGGCACGCGCGTAGTGCAGCTCGGATTTTCCGGCACCGAAGATGCAGAAATCGAGTCCGTCCTGGACCGTGCGCAGCAGGAAGTCTTCGCCGTCGCCCAGCGCAAGACGGCAGAAGATTACCGTGTCCTGGGGGATCTTATTGACCCCACCATCGATGAGCTCGCTGCCCTGCAGCAGGCAGGCGGCGTGGAGCTAGGTGTGCCTACTGGCTTCATCGACCTCGATAAGCTAACCAATGGCCTTCACGCGGGCCAGATGGTCATCGTTGCTGCTCGCCCTGGTGTGGGTAAATCGACCCTAGCCATGGACTTTATGCGTTCCTGCTCTTTGCAGCACGGCAAGTCCTCTGTGATTTTCTCGCTCGAGATGTCAGCTTCTGAGATTGTCATGCGCCTGCTCTCGGCGGAGTCAGAGGTAAAGCTGGCCGATATGCGTGGTGGCCGAGTTTCCACCGAAGACTGGGCAAAAATCGATGAGACCCTCAACCGAGTGCAAGACGCCCCACTCTTCATTGATGACTCACCGAACCTCACGATGATGGAAATTCGGTCCAAAGCCCGCCGCCTCAAACAGCAGCACGGCTTGGACCTCATCGTCTTGGACTACCTGCAGCTGATGTCTTCGGGTAAAAAGGTCGAGTCTCGCCAGCAAGAGGTCTCTGAGTTCTCCCGCCAGCTGAAGCTCTTGGCCAAGGAGCTGGAGGTTCCCCTCATCGCGATCTCGCAGCTGAACCGTGGACCTGAGGCGCGTACGGATAAAAAGCCGCAGCTTGCGGATCTCCGTGAGTCTGGCTCGCTGGAGCAGGACGCCGATATGGTCATGCTGCTCTACCGCCCCGATTCCCAGGACCGTGATAATGAGCGCGCCGGCGAGGCGGATATTATCCTAGCCAAGCACCGTGGCGGCCCGATCGATACCGTGCAGGTGGCGCACCAGCTGCACTACTCCAAGTTTGTCAATATGGCGCACGGATAAATTACAGGTCCACCACCGCGTTGGGGTCTCCCAATCGTGGGCCAAGGATGACCAGTACCAAGAAAACCGCAGCTGCGGCAAGCGCCAGCCATCGCCATACGGGGAAAAGGCGTTCGCCGCACAGACGGGCGAACGCTGCGCCGATGAGAGCGCCCAGGGTATTGAAGAGAAGATCATCAATATCGGTGCGCCCTAGGGCGAAAACGTACTGGCACACCTCTAGTACAAGGCTGAGACCTAATCCCCACGCAGCTGTCTTCTTAACGGAGCGGCATAGACTAAATACCAGCAAGCCAAAAGGGATGAAGAATGCGGTATTGCCCGCGTACTCAAATAGCGGGCCAAACCAGCTGCCGCCGGAAAATTCATCGAAAGGAACCCAGCGCAGATCCCGGGCACGCTGATTTTCTGGCTTCCATAAATAGCCAATCTGGTAGAAGGGCTTGAGCGTGGTTAACGCGACCATAACCGCGGTCCACGCGGCGAGGGATACCCTGCTGAGCACGCGCTAGTCCTTTCTCTCGTGGCGAGGGAGTGTACGCCCCCGCCAATGCTAGCCTGCACAGGGGTGCCCCGGCGGCCTTATTTAGCGCCGAGCGGAAAACCCGCGCAGCCGCAGCGAGTTAGTAACCACGAAAACAGAGCTTAGCGCCATGGCCAGGCCGGCCAGCAGGGGGTTGAGCCAGCCCAGCGCGGCCACGGGAATGAGTACGACGTTATAGGCAAAGGCCCAGAAGAGGTTGCCCTTAATAATTGCTAGTGTGCGGCGCGAGAGCCGAATAGCATCAGCGGCACACCGCAGATCGCCATTCATGAGGGTGATATCGGAGGCTTCAATAGCAACATCGGTACCCGCGCCCATGGCCAGGCCGAGGTCGGCTTGGGCCAGTGCGGCGGCGTCATTAATGCCATCGCCCACCATCGCCACGGTGTGCCCCGCGGCCTGCAGCTCCTTGATGTGGTTCACCTTGTCCTCGGGCAGGACCCCGGCGCTGACGTGATCGATTCCTACCTCGGCAGCCACGGCGCGGGCGGCCCCGGCATTATCGCCGGTCAGCAGGTAAGGGGTAAGCCCTAGCTCCTTCATCTGTGCCACAGCGGCGGCCGAGCTCGGCTTGAGGGTATCGCGTACCTCAATGATGCCTGCAGGCTGTCCGTTGACAGTGACGACCACCGGCGTGGCACCAGAATCTTGTGCCTCGCGGAACGGTGCTTCTAAGTCACCCAAGGGGCCTTGCGGCTTGCCGACGCCCACCCGGACCCCCTCCACAGTTCCTTCCACGCCGCCTGAAACTACTGCAAAATCGGTAGCTGGTTCCACCGTGCTTTCCCGGGCGATAGCGCGAGCGATGGGGTGCTCGGAATTGTGTTCCACGGCCGCGGCCAAGTCGAGGACGTCGCCGTGTACGGCGGCAACGGACATCTCTCCGGCCGTGACCGTTCCGGTCTTATCCATGACGATGGTATCGATTTGCCGCGTAGATTCCAGGATTTCCGGGCCTTTAATGACAAGCCCCAGCTGCGCGCCGCGGCCGGTGCCGACGAGGATTGCGGTGGGCGTCGCCAAGCCCATGGCGCAAGGGCAGGCCACAATGAGGACGGAGACCGCGGCGATAAACGCTGGGGCCACCCCGCCGAAGAGGAGATGGGCAAGGAGTGTCAGCACTGCTATGGCAATGACCGCGGGGACGAAGACTTGCGCAATGCGGTCCACGAGGCGCTGCACTGGCGCCTTGGACGTTTGTGCATCCGTGACCAGCTGGGCCATTTGGGCCAGTACCGTATCCTCGCCCACCTTGGTCGCTCGGACCTCGAGCTTGCCGGAGGCATTAATGGTTGCGCCGGTCACCGCATCGCCGGGGCCGACCTCAACGGGCACGGGCTCGCCGGTAATCATGGAGGCGTCGACTGCTGAGTTGCCGGAAACGACGATGCCGTCGGTGGCGATCTTCTCGCCTGGGCGTACTACGAAGACATCGCCCACCTGCAATTGGGCAATTGGAATGCGCTGTTCGCCTCCCTCGCGCAGCACCGATGCTTCCTTAGCGCCTAAGGAGAGCAGCTCCCGCAGGGCCTCAGAGGACTGGCCTTTGGCCCGCGCCTCGAACCACCGACCGAGCAGGAGGAAGGTAATGACCATGCCCACGGACTCGAAATAGATGTGATCCATCTGCGCCGCATTCGCGTCCAGTGTCATGTGCATTTTCATGCCCGGTTCGCCCGCGTTGCCGAAAAACAGTGCCCATAGCGACCAAAAGTAGGCCGCTGAGGTTCCCATGGTGATAAGCGTGTCCATGGTGAAAGAACCGTGCTTGAGGTTTGTCCACGTAGCGGTGTGGAAAGGCGCGCCACCAAAGATATAAACGATGGTGGCCACGATGGCGCAGGCCCACTGCCAATTGGGAAATTGCAGTGCTGGCCACATCGAGACCACCATGAGCGGCAGCGATAGGGCACCCGAGATAATGGTGCGGCGCAGCAGGCCCCCGTCACGGCTTTTCTCGGCCTGGGGCTCCTCCGTCTTCGCCCCCGCCATATCGAAGGCGCCGTAACCTGCGCCCTCCACCACCGAAATGAGCTCCTGTGGACTTACCGTCTGGGAGTCGTACTCGATGGCCGCCGCCTCGGTAGCGAAATTGACGCTGGCGCTTACTCCCTCGAGCTTGTTTAGCTTGCGCTCGACGCGGGAGGAGCAGGAGGTGCACGTCATTCCTGTTACGCCAAGGTCCAAGTGGGACATGGTGGTTCCTACTTCAGCGTGTAGCCGGCCTCAGCCACGGCGGCTGCTACCTGTTCATCGGTGAAATCGGTGCCGGTAACCGTTACGGCGCCGGTGGTGTGGTCAGCAGTGACCTCGCTAACGCCAGAAATTTCGCCGACCTCTTCTTTTACCGACATTTCGCAATGTCCGCAGGTCATGCCCTCTACGGTGTAGTTCTTGGTGCTCATGATGATCCTTTCTTAGGGTTGGTTTCCGGGCCCATTTTATACCCCCTAGGGGTATATAGCAAGGATATTTCATGTACGTTGGGGAATAAAGCAATCCGCAAAGGAGTTAGAACAACCATGGCTACTATCGATGTCACCGAAGAAAACTTTGAAGAAACCGTTACCGGCGAGGGCATTACGCTCGTAGACGCGTGGGCCGATTGGTGCGGCCCCTGCAAGCGCTTTGCGCCGGTTTTTGAAAAGGCCTCCGAAGAGCACACGGATGCTACCTTTGCCAAGCTCGATACCGAGGCCAACCAGGGCCTCGCATCCGCGTTGGAGATTCAGTCGATTCCTACGTTGATGATCTTCCGCGATGGCATCCTTGTCTTCCGTGAAGCTGGAGCTCTGCCTCCCGCGGCCTTGGAGGACCTGTTGAAGCAGGTGAAGGACCTCGACATGGAAGAGGTTCGCCGCCAGGTAGAAGAGCAGAATGCGCAGGGTTAATCCCACCAACTTCCTCGGCGCTTTCTGGTGAGTATCGCTAAACTCGCTAGAAAGCGTCTTTTTTATGACCAAAGGAGAAGATAATGGCTAATCCCTTCAGCAAGGGCTGGAAGTACATGATGAGTTCCTTCGATCAAAAGATTGATGAGAACGCTGACCCAAAGGTGCAGATCCAGCAGGCCGTTCAGGCCGCGAAGGAGCAGCACCAGCAGATCTCTGATCACGCCGCAGAAATCATCGGTCATAAGTCCCAGCTGGAGATGCAGATGAACCGCCTGGTCAAGTCCCAGCAGGATTACCAGTCTCAAACTCAGCGTGCGCTTGAGCTGGCGGATTCGGCAGAAGATCCGCAAAAGGCCTCAGAGTACAATCAGGCTGCCGAAGTTGTTGCGTCCCAGCTGGTTGCAGTGGAGCAGGAGCTAGAAGACGTTAAGCAGCAATACGCCGCCGCGGAGCAGGCTGCCGCGCAGGCCAAGAGCCAGCAGCAGCAGTCTGAGGCGCGCTTGAAGGAACAACTAGCGCAGGTTAGCCAGCTGGAGGCTCAGGCGGACCAGGCGGCTATGCAAGAAAAGAACGCCCAGGCTATTGATTCCATGAATCAGCTCAACCCGGACGATTCTGTACCTACTCTTGATTCCGTGCGTGCCAAGATTGAAAAGCGCTACGCCGATGCGCTTGGCGCCCAAGAATTGCAGCACGCCACCGGTGGCGATCGCATTAATGAGATCCAAGCCGCCGGCAATGACATGAAGGCGACTGCGCGCCTCGATGCCATCCGGGCGGATCTTAAAAAGAAGAAAGAGCTCGAATCCGGCGATTAATTTTGCCGGCGAACGTTAATCAGAACCCCACGAATACCTGAGTGGAATCCATCGCGCAGGTTCACGCGCTGGGTTTCGGTCAGGGTGTATTCGTGTAGGGTTTCGCAGGCAAACTGCAATAGTGGGCGGTCGATCTCTGGGGGAAGCCCGCCGCCAGAAAGCAGATGTGCCTGATCGCGCTGCTCGGTGCTAGCAGCGTTATCGAACCACCACGAGGCGTATTGCTGGCCCACGTCGAATGGGGATTGGAACCCAGCAGAGCTCCATACTTCTTCCGGCAGCGGCACATACTTGGAGCGCAGCTTGCGGCGTGGTGCCATCATGGATGGCTTGGGCGCCGGCTTCTCCGCGGGAGAGTCCTCCTCGGCGGGGGAATCCTCTGCAGCATTCGCCTTGGGCGGAGCCGGCTTGGGCGTCGGGGCCGGGGTGGGTTTTTCTGTGGCGCCGAAGGCTGCCTCCACCTCTGAGGGCTCGCCGCAGTCATCCGGTTCGGGCATTTCCTCGCCATCTTTATGCGCATTTTCGCGCACCACTGGAGGAAGCGGGCCTTCTAGGACCTGCAATTCCATAGCGTCTGCGAAGTCCTCGCGAGGGTCCAAGATGGTGGTGGAATCGCAGGCATGGCGCAGTGCGGAGGACATGGAGTCCCAGCCAAACCCATAAAGATGGACGCGGATGCCGTTATCCACGGCTGCTTGAGCGCCGGGAATCATGTCCGCATCGCCACTGACGAGCACAAAGTCAGTGAATTGGCCCTTCATGGCGGCGATGACCATGTCTGCCACGAGGCGGGTATCTACGGCCTTTTGGGTGCGGCGCTCGCCCCATTCGATGAGCTGACCGGTGCGCAGCTGGACCCCTTCGCAGGTGCGTAGTGCACGCTGGTAGCGGTGCGGGCCGGTGTCGGGAATGCCGTCATACCAGTATTGGCGTTGGATGGGGGTCCCAAGTTGGTTCTCGATCATCCCGCCCATAGTGCTGACTACCTCGGGCAGGTCAATCTCTAGTTGTGCGCGGGCACCCGTTTCCCACGAGTTATAAAAGCTAGCGAGCAAGTATGAGGTATCGACAAAGACGAGTGTGCGTTCAAGCATGGCTCCTAAGTTCCGTTCTAATTGTTCTAAATAAAAATCTTTGTGGTTTCCAGTGTGCCCCATTAGTCACAAAACGTCGATAACCTTGGACAAAATCCCAGCGCAGTGGCAGCAAAAAAGTTTTCTCTTTGGAAGTATTGCAGGGGTGGGGTGTTGCCGATATGGTTAGTTACACAAGTAACTAACCAACGAACCGAGAGTCAATGGATAATTCCACGCAACCACTCTTCCGCCAGATTGCTTCCTTGGTGGAGGACGCCATCGTGGACGGAACCTTGGGCGAGGGGGATAGGGCCCCTTCCACTAATGAGCTTGCTGATTTTCACAACATCAACCCGGCCACTGCCCGCAAGGGCATCAGCCTCCTGGTGGATATCGGGGTGCTGGATAAGCGCCGCGGCATCGGCATGTTCGTGGCAGAAGGCGCCCTGAAAACGATCCGGGAGCGCCGCCGCGCCGATTTCGCGGCGGAATACATGGCACCGCTTGTCGACGAAGCCGTTCGTCTGGGCTATAACCGCGCCCAACTCCACGACCTATTTGATCGCGTTGCAGAAAGCCGAGGAATGTACTCATGATTACAACACGAGATTTCACCTTTGCCGATGGCCTCACACATGGCTTAGTTGGCCCCAACGGCATTGGCAAAACCACGCTCCTGCGCAAAATTGCCGGACAAATCCAATCTGGCGGTATCACCGTCTTCGGCGAGGAACCCTTTGACAAGCAGTCGGTTCTCAACCGAGTCATATTGATGGGTATTGATAACCCACTGCCGGATTCCTGGGGCATCGGGAAGCTGGGCGTTATTGGTAAGGCGCGCTGGCCGCGCTGGGATGAGGAGCGCTTCAATGAGCTGCTGGTTCGCTTCGACGTGCCGGCCAAGGCCTATTCTGCCCTGTCCCGCGGGCAAAAGTCTGCGGTGGGATTTATCTTCGCCGTTGCTTCTGGCTGCGAGGTCATGCTTCTCGACGAGCCCTATCTGGGCCTCGATACTCAGCGCCGGGAGCTTTTCTATCAGGTGCTGCGCGAGGAGCACGGCCGCACAATTGTCATCTCTACCCATCACCTCAATGAGGTAGCAGGTCTCCTCGACACCGTCTCGCTGATGGGGGATAACCCCATTTCCGGTCCCATCGATGACTTCATCGAGGGAATTCTGGAGCTCACCGGACCTTCTGAGGCCCTCACAGCAGCGGTCACAGAGCTCGACCTCCGCGTGCTCAGTAGGGAAACCACAGGTTTGGGCGACCGCGTGCTTATCGACGCCCGCTCTACCGCCACCGACCCCATCTTCCGCACTGCTCAGGCCTACGGTCTGCGCGCCACTGAGGTCTCTTTAGAGCGTGCGGTGCTGGCATTGGAGGAGAGAGCATGAAACTACTGTGGTACCTAGGCGATTGGTGGAGCTGGTCCTTCTTCTTTTTAGCTTTGTTGGTCATGCCCGTCATGGCGCAGGGAACGTGGAACGTGTTCCCGGTGATCTTTTCCTTGTCGCTAATACTTACCCTGGCACCAGACTTTAAGAAGTACCAGCTGGTGGGTCTGGGTTCGAAAATCTGGAATGAGCATCGCCGCAGTCTCGTTGCCCTGAGCGCATTGGCGGCAGCTATTGGCGCCCTCACCGTGCAGTTGTGGTGGGCATTGCCCATTTATGCCGTCGCAGCGGCGTGGGCAATGTACCGCAAAGCTGCGCCTCAACGGACCGGGTACACCACCACCGGCACCCAACCCTCAAGCGGCTTCGGATGGTTCCCCCGCACCTTGGCTGGGCAAGCGATATACCGCCCGCAGGTCAAGGCATGGGGTGCAGCGTGTCTGGCCCAAGCAATCGGGTATGTGCTTAACCGGTATAAGGAGGAAGTTCCGCTGCTTGGTTTCCTTGGCATCTTCATTTGGGCACTGTCATTTGCGATGTTCGCTGCAGCTCTCCACAGCTTGCGAGTATCTCTGCGCGAATACACGGTACTTGGTGGAAGCCGTGCTGTTTGGTCCCGGCATACTGCCGTGCTCGGCCTGATACCTGTCCTAGTCGCGACCACCTCCAGCGCAGTACTGGCAAACAACGGTGAACTTGTAGCGGACATCGTGCTGCTTAGTGCCACCTGCGCCCCTATAGTGGTCAGTCTGGAATTTCTGGGAAAGAAGAACTGGCACTTATTCGCTCTCTACCTGGTCCTCATTGCTGGGATGGCACTTCTGCGCACTCTGGTGCCGGTCTCCGCGGTTGCCCAGCTCTTCTTGGCGGTGGCCTTCTATACAGTCTGGGCTTTGATGCTGCCCGCGTACATTCGCCGAGCAAACGCTCACCGTGGCGGAATAAGCGCTTGGATGGGCATAGATTAAACCGCTCAAAAGAAGGGTTGGCCTGGGGATTTGTGTTTGTTTAAGTCGCTGTGTAACTTAATACGAGTCAGCGCGACCGACAGCGCCCCACAGGAACAGAAAAGTTCCTGGCTGAAGCGGCGATAGGAAAACAGGCCCTGACAAAACAAAATTCTTTTTGCTCACAATGAGCTACACGCCAAAGTGTGTGTGGTTGTTGTGTGGTGATGATGTTTGAGAACTCAATAGTGTGCCAATGTACTTTTTATTTTTTGTGTGCATGGTTGTGTGTTGATTGGTTTGTCTGCCAATAGACCTAGGTGGTTTGTTGGTTGGTGTGTGCCGGTTGGGTATGTGGAATACGTACCTTTTGAATGCTGTTTGGTGTTTCGGCTGCATTGAGATGGATTGGTTGGCATGTGATTGTGTTCAACTTTTTTCAGTTTCCTTATTTTTGACCCCGTCGGGTTGAGGGAACTTATTTTTTCTTTGTAGTAATTTTTTGGACGCCAGCACGGGCTGCATTGTTGTGTGGTTTGTGGTGGTTTGTTCTTTTGTTGGGTTTCGGGCTTTTCACGGCCTGTTTCGGATGTTGTTCTGAAATTTTTTTGTGGAGAGTTTGATCCTGGCTCAGGACGAACGCTGGCG
>NZ_JAKRNA010000013.1:0-66486 GCF_022347435.1 Corynebacterium sp. ACRPE
GTACTTCCTTTCGAGGATAGGTAAGAGTTGATTCGAAAGGTACCCGCGATGGTCGCCTTCATGCACACCGGCACAAGACTTACCGCGGGCTACAGATACACCACGTTAGGGGACGCAACCGGCCTATTGGTCTTGAACAGATTCTGATCCTTGGCGAGGATAATAGGTCTTGGTCGATTTATCGGGGCGTTGGGTTAGGGTGAGGTCATGCTTTTTGATTCGCTGCCGCGGCCGAGCGTGCGTGTAGCTCCGGGGGTGGGGCATGTGCCGGGATGGGTGGGCGTCGATAAGCAGAAGGCCTTGGTAGAAGAGATGCGCGGCATTGCGCGCGAGTATGCGGCGACACCGATGGCGATGGTGCGCCCGCGGTTGAAATCCGGCGGGCAAATGAGTGTATTTCAGCTGCATGTGGGTAGGTATTGGCATTATCCCAGCTATCGGTACGTGGACAATATGGACGGCACGCGGGTTCCGCCGGTGCCGGAGAGCTTGCGGCGGATTGCACCGGGGGCACTGCGCGCCGCGGCGAAGGTAGCACCCGAGCTAGAGCCATGGGTGGAGACTTTCGTGCCGGAGATGGCGTTGGTGAATTACTATCCACCGGGATCGGCCATGGGTATGCACGTGGATGCCTTTGAGGAATCACCTGCGCCGGTGATTTCGCTTTCCATTGGGGATGAGGCACTTTTCCGTATGGGGCATACCGAGGCGCGCACGCGGCCGTGGGACGATATTACGCTGTGTAGTGGTGATTTGGTGGTCTTTGGTGGGCCGAAGCGCTACGCCTACCACGGGGTGGTGCGCGTCAATGATGGCACGTTGCCGGAGGGGTGTGGGTTGAGTGAAGGACGTATCAACATCACCATCAGACAAGTATCTGCGCGAGCGGTAGGCTAGGAATGTTACATAAAGCTTGAAGGAAAGAAGGTTTTCTCATGTCTCGTATTGGCATCATCATCGGCAGCACCCGCGATAAGGCCGTCGGCAAGGTAGTGGGCGAGTGGCTCAATGACGTGGCCCAAGGACGCCAGAATGGCGTGGACTACACGTTGCTGGATCTCAAAGAATTCGATATTCCGGTCCTGACCACCGAAGTTGTACCGGCTGCCGCTAATAAGCAGTACGACGACGAGAAGGTCCAGGCATGGTCTGATGCAGTGGACGCCTGCGATGGGTTCGTCTTTGTCACCCCGGAGTACAACCGCTCCGTGCCGGGCCCGTTCAAGAATGCCTTTGACTGCTTGGCCGCAGAGTGGGCGGGCAAGCCTGTTGCTTTCGTTGGCTACGGCCCATCCGGTGCCGTTCGCGCCATCGAGGCATGGCGCCCTATCGTGGTGAATTTCTCCATGCCACAGCTGCGGAACCAGATCGAGTTCTTCCTCGCCACCGACTGGGCAGAGGGCGAATTCCGTCCGGTCGATTTCAAGGTGGAGCGCACTAATTCCTTGCTGGCTGAGCTGGAAGATGCCGTTTCCGCATAATCAGTGCCCGTTGGCTTCATATAAAAAGTCAGCCCCCGCGCTCTTTCCGAGCAGCGGGAGCTGACTATTATGCGGCCGGCTTAGTTACTGCAGGCCAAATTGCTCCCAAGCGGCAGGGGAGAGGTTCTGGTACACGTGCTTGTGCTCCTGGTACTCGGCCAAGCCTGTGGGGCCAAGCTCGCGGCCGTTGCCGGACTGCTTGTAGCCGCCCCACTCTGCCTGTGGCAGGTACGGGTGGAAGTCGTTGATCCAGATGGTGCCGTGGCGCAGGGCGCGGGCAACACGCTCGGCGCGGCCGGCGTCGGAAGTGTAGACGGCGCCAGCTAGGCCGTACTCGGTGTCGTTGGCGATGGCGATGGCCTCCTCCTCGGTGGTGAAGGTCTCGATGGTCACGGTTGGGCCGAAGGCCTCGTCGTGGACACAGTCCATCTCGCGGGTAGCGCCATCAATGATGGTCGGCAGGTAGTAGACGCCGGCGCCCAAGTCGGTGTTGCCGGTGCCGTGCTGGCCATTGGTGTCCTCGCTGGTAGCAGCGCGGCCGCCGGTGAGGATCTTGGCGCCCTGCTCGCGCGCCTTGTCCACGTAGGCGGCGACCTTCTCGCGGTGCTCGGCAGAGATGAGCGGGCCGGTCTCGGCCTTGTCATCGGTCGGGCCGCCGATCTTGATCTTATTGGCGCGCTCTACCAGGGCATCGACGAACTTATCGTGCAGGGACTCTTCCACGACGATGCGGGATCCTGCGGAGCAGACCTGGCCGGAGTGGAAGAAGGCGCCATTGAGGGCGTTGTCCACGGCGACGTCGAAGTCGGCATCGGCAAAGATTACGTTCGGGTTCTTGCCACCGAGCTCGAGTGCGGTGCGCTTGACGGTCTCAGCTGCATTCTTGGCGATGATCTTGCCGGTGACCAGGCCACCGGTGAAGGAGACCATGTCTACATCCGGGTGCTGGGACAGCGGGTTGCCGCAGTTAGCGCCAGCGCCGGTGATGAGGTTTCCTACGCCGTCTGGCAGGCCGCATTCCTTGAGGGCGGCCATGAGCAGCATGGCAGTGTGCGGGGTGAGCTCCGCCTGCTTGAGGACGAAGGTATTGCCGGCGGCCAGGGCCGGGCCCACCTTCCAAGAGACCTGCAGCAGCGGGTAGTTCCACGGGGTAATCAGGCCGCAGACGCCAACGGGCTCGGCGTCGATGCGCGAGCGCAGGTTGGGATCCTGCGGGTCTACTACGCGGCCGGCCTGGTGCTGGGCCAGGGTGCCGAAGAACTCGAAGGCGTTGGCGATGTCATCCATATCGCCCAGGGATTCCTCGTAGCGCTTGCCGGTATCGGCGGACTCGGCCTGTGCGAAAAGCTCCTTGTGCTCGCGGATGAAATCGGCCACACGGATGACGAGCTTGCCGCGCTCGGCAGCCGGGGTATTAGCCCACTCGCCGTTGTCGAAGGTTTCACGGGCAACCTTGATGGCGCGCTCGGTGTCCTCATCGGATGCCTCGGAAACCAGGCCCACGGTGGAGCCATCGGCCGGGCAAATGATGGTGCGGGTCTCGCCGCTCTGGGCGGCTTCCCACTTACCGTTGATAAACAGGGACTTTGGGGCGCGGTCGGCATGTACGCCCTTCAGCAGCTCGGTCTGGGTGGGGTCGAACAGAGTGTTCTGGGTGCTCAAGTGAAAAGCAACCTTTCTCTCATAGAGGTAGTTGTACTGGCCAGCTTAGCTATCTTCGCGCCAGGTGCGCTCGGGCTCGGCGCCATCGGAGACATCGGACTCACCCGGTTGGGTCTGCTGCATGTAGAGGAAGGCCAAGTGGCGCTCGTAGAGGTCCAGTACGTTATTGATGATTTGGTTCTCGGAGTAGCCGTAGACGTCATAGCCCAAGGAGCCAGTCATGTCATAGACCTCGAGGCGGTAGTATTCGTCTCCTTCGCCCGTGCTGAAGTCGGGGCGCTCGGCCGCAACCGGGAAGAGCTGATAGCGGAACATGCGTTCATTGTGCAGCTTTACTTCGAGGTCGAGCTGGGGCAGTTCGACGTCGGGAAGCTCGCTGGTGAGCAAGAGGGCATCGTAGCCGCGGGTACGCATGTGGGTAGCAACCTGCTCCAAAGCATAGGTGGCGGTATCGCGCAGGTAAGTATCCATCTCCTGCTTGGAGGGGTAGGTATTGGCGCGGTCGAGGCGGTTCTTCCACAGGTTGGAATCCGAAGGCTCGCGCTCGGTACGGGAGGAAATCACGCCGTGCATAGCGGTGGTGCGGGCCTCGCGCTGCACGTTTTCAAGGCGCAGGGACTTCCATAGGGAGAACATGATGAGGTAGACCACGAAGGCGAAGGGCAGGCCCATGACGACGGTCGCGGACTGCACGGTGGCAATGCCATCGATCTGCAGCAGGGCCAGGGTCAGTGCACCCACGGTCACGGACCAGAAGATGCGCAGCCAGCGCGCGCCATCCTGGCGATTATCGGTAATGCGGGAGGTGAAGTTGGACATCACCAACGCGCCGGAATCGGCCGAGGTGATGTAGAGCAGCAGGCCGATGAACGTGGTCAAGAAAATGACGATGCCGGAGCCTGGGAACTCGTGCAGCATGTCATAGAAGCCCTGCTCAGGGACGTTGATCGCATTTTCGGCGAATTCGGGGTAGTCACCGGAGCGGACCATGTCCAAGGCGGTGTTGCCGAAGAAGGACATCCACATCAGGATGAACAGGAACGGGAAGGTGAGGGTGCCGAAGATGAACTGGCGCAGGGTGCGGCCGCGGGAGATGCGGGCCAAGAAGAGACCAACGAAGGTCGCCCAAGCAATCCACCATGCCCAGAAGAAGAGGGTCCAGGACTGCATCCAGGTATCGGCGGCCGCCTGGTCCTCGGCGAAGGCAAAGGTCTCCATGGTCCAAGATGGGAACTTCGAGACATAGTCGCCGATATTGGTCACGATGGCATCGAAGAGGTACGCGGTTTTGCCAAAGACGACGACGTAAATCATCAACGCGATAGCCAGGTAGACGTTGAGCTCGGAGAGGAAGCGAATGCCCTTATCCACGCCGGATACGGCCGAGAGGGTCGCAATAGTAATGGCGATGATGATGAGCGCGGCCTGCAGGCCGAAGCCCTGTTCAAAGCCGAAGATGAGGTGAATGCCGTAGGACAGCTGCACCACGCCGATGCCCAGGGAGGCGGTCACACCGAAGACGGTGCCCAGCATGGCGGCGATGTCGACAGCGGAGCCAATAGGGCCGTGCACGCGCTTGCCGATGAGCGGGTAGAGCGCGGAGCGAATAGCCAGCGGCATGTTCAGGCGGTAGGCAAAGTAGCCGAAAGCCATGCCCATGAGGGCGTAGAGGGCCCAGCCGGTCAGGCCATAGTGGAACATGGCGTAGACCACGGCTTCCTTGGCGGCCTCCATAGTCTCGCCCTCGCCCACGGGCGGCGCCATGTACATGGTGACTGGCTCGGCGACGGCGAAAAACATAAGATCCACGCCAATGCCGGCGGCAAAGAGCATGGACACCCAGGAGAAAGTATTGAATTTGGGCCGCGAGTGGTCCGGGCCTAGGCGGATATTTCCGGCATTGGAGATGGCAATATAAAGGACGAAAACCACGGCGATGGTGGCGGTGAGAACATAGAACCAGCCGAGGTTGGTACCAATCCAGCCGGTGACATTGGCCAGGGTCTCCGCCGCTGATTCACGGCCAAAGCCGGCGTAGAGCACCATGGCGATGATCAACACGCCAGAGATAATAAATACCGGCCAGTTGGTCTTGGGAGCAGGGACCTGATCCGCGCCTACGGCATCGCCGGTTTCAGCCTTGTAGCTGCCGACGAGGGCGCGGACCTGGTAGCGCGGGCTGCGCTTCTTGGGCTCTCCAGATGAGGTTGCGAGAGAGGTGTTTTTACCCCCTTGTTGGGGGTCTTTATTTGAAGTGTGAGACTCCTCAGGATCGTGAGGGTCAAAGTTAGCCATCTACTTCTCCTATTGTTGGTTGGTTTGGGCCGAATCTTTCGCACGAGTGCCCCAAAAGGCTCACAAGATCGCAGGGAGAGATAGGTGAGTGAAATGAATCATATGTGGGCAAACTATACGCAAAGACTTCGGATTTCATCTGCGTGGACGTCCATCCGAACAAGGCAAATATACATTAATCTGGGAAAACTTCTAATGGATGTGTAATCTGGGAGCGGTGCCCGCACATAAGGCGATGTGAATATGTACGGAATAATGCATAATATGCAAAATATTCACTTTCGGTGGGGCCATCTGGACGTGTGAAATATTTCACAGAAAGAAGGGGATTTATGGGTTTTATGGACAAGCTGACCAAGAAGCGCTCCGCTAAAAAGGTCACCGATGAAGTAAGCGACGTAGTCGTCGTTGGCGGCGGCTCCGCAGGCTCCGTCATCGCCGCACGCCTGACCGAAGACAAGAACACCCGCGTGCTGGTCCTTGAGGCCGGCCGCCCAGATTCCCTGTGGGATCTGTTCATTCACATGCCATCCGGCTTCTCTTTCCCGATTGGTGCAAAGAACTACGACTGGATGTACGAATCCGATCCAGAGCCGGAGATGAACGGCCGCCGCGTCTACCACGCCCGCGGCAAGGTCCTCGGCGGATCTTCTTCCATCAACGGCATGATCTACCAGCGCGGTAACCCGATGGACTACGAGAAGTGGGGCCAGAACCCAGGCATGGAAAACTGGGACTTCGCCCACTGCCTGCCGTACTTCAACCGCATGGAGACCGCCGCTGCGGCCGAGCCGAACGATCCGCGCCGCGGCCACGATGGCCCGCTGTACCTCTCCCGTGGCCCGGCTACCTCCGAGCTCTTCCAGGCCCTGTTCAAGTCCGTACAGGAGGCCGGCTACAACCTGACCAATGACGTCAACGGTTACCGCCAGGAGGGCTTCGCGCCGTTCGATCGCAACATTAAGAACGGCAAGCGTTGGTCCGCTGCCCGCGCTTACCTGTACCCCAACATGGATCGCGAGAACCTCGAGATCCGCACCCGCGCCTTCACCACCAAGATCCTCTTCGAGGGCCAGAAGGCCGTCGGCGTTGAGTATGAGTGGCAGGGTGGCGTTCACCGCGTTTACGCCGAGAAGATCGTCCTGTCCGCCGGCGCCATCAACACCCCGCAGCTGCTGGAGATCTCCGGCATTGGTGACCGCGAGATTCTGGAGAAGCACGGCATTGACGTCGTCAAGCACCTGCCAGGTGTGGGCGAGAACCTGCAGGACCACCTCGAGGTCTACATCCAGTATGAGACCACCAAGTCCACCGCTTCCTCCCAGCCTTACCTGGATAAGTGGCGCTGGCCGTTCATGGGCCTGCAGTGGCTGCTGACCCACAAGGGCCCGGTTGCTACCTCCCACTTTGAGGGCGGCGGCTTCGTGCGCTCCAATGAGAATGAGGATTACCCGAACCTCATGTTCCACTTCCTGCCGATGGCTGTGCGTTATGACGGCCAGAAGGCGGACGTCAAGCACGGCTTCCAGTGGCACGTTGGCCCGATGTTCTCCGATACCAAGGGTCACGTTCACATCAAGAGCGCCGATATCCACGACAAGCCGTCCATCCTCTTCAACTACCTGAAGACCGACCAGGACCGCCGCGAGTGGGTAGAGGCAGTACGCGTTGCCCGCTCCCTACTGGATACCAAGGCCATGGAAGAAGTTGGCGCCCGCGAGTTCAGCCCGGGCGTGGATGTCCAGACCGATGAGGAAATCCTGGAGTGGGTCCGCAACGACGGCGAGACCGCGCTGCACCCATCCTGCACCGCCAAAATGGGCGCGGAGTCCGATCCGATGGCCGTGGTTAACCCGGACACCATGGGTGTATGGGGCGTTGAAGGCCTCTACATTGCGGATGCCTCCGTCTTCCCGTCTGTGACCAACGGCAATATCTACGCCCCAACCATGATGGTGGGCGAGAAGGCTGCCGACCTCATCGCCGGCCGCACCCCGCTCGAGCCGAACCACGCCGAATGGTACAAGGCCAAGCAGGATATGCCGCTTTACGCTGAGGGCGAAGCAGTCCGCGATCACAAACACTCCATCCAGGGCGCTGACCACTAAGCACCCTCCCGCTGGATTGCTCTAGCGCCGCGTTTCCCATCCTTGGTGGCGCGGCGCTTTTGCTTGCCGACGTCCCCCCCTTTCCCACCGCGCGCCCCTCCACCTGACCAGAACCATGATTTAATCGCCTCGCAAGGAACCAGGTCCAATGTAATGGGGCACCAGAGTAAAGGAAGGCATTGATGCTCAGCATTATCGCTTTAGTCATTAGTATCGTTTTCGCCGTTGCTATTATCAAAAAGCTCGATGACATCGATGCGCACTTAAAGGAGCTGCTCGCCTCGCGCGAAGATGACCAAACACCGTGTTAAGCGTGTGGGTGGCTAAGGAGACGGTGAATAAATTTCGCATTAACCAACTGCAAAAGGCCCATACCGACCGTGAAATGGAATTTTCCTGCGATGCAGCTTGAAGGGCTATGTCTTCGTAGACCAAAGTGGTTTCCAAGCAGCAGTTCCAGTACTTCGTACGTGGGGTAGCCAAGACCGCCGACTTCAAGGAAGTATCATTCCCGGATACCAGCGAAAAGAGTTAGTCATTTGGCTATTAGAAAGCTTCGCTACGTGTGGTTTGACCCGTACGCAATGTCCGTGAGTGTCTAGCTTTTGATGGAAAACTTGGTTTCAGTGTCGCTGGCCGCACCTACGCCGCCGTCATGTCCGCCGACACCCTGTTCATCACCCTCCCCACAGGGGTGGGTGTGGACATCCACGTGAAGATTCTGGAGAAATTCGCCGCCCACGTCGCGCCCCCGCGTTGGGTTGGCAGCCGAACCGCGAAGGACCAGTCATCGGCTATCCCATCGACTAATTCTTGTAGGTCGCAGGACCTTCGCGTGACTGTTAGTTTAGCCTATTTTAAATAGTTCATCGAATGCTGTATAGTTCAGCACATGTTGACTATTGCTTCGCGTCTCGACGTCATGAACCGGCTCGGTCGGGCCATGGCTGATCCGACGCGCTCCCGAATCCTGATAACCCTACTAGACGGCCCGAGCTACCCGGCCGTGCTCGCGCAAAGCTTGGATCTGACCCGCTCGAACGTCTCGAACCACCTGTCCTGCCTGCGCGATTGTGGCATTGTCGTAGCTGAGCCGGAGGGCCGCAAGACCCGCTACGAAATCGCCGATCCCCACCTCGCGGCAGCGCTCGAAGCGCTGGTCCACGCGACGCTGGCCGTCGACGAGAATGCCCCCTGTATCGACACTGAGTGCTCGGTGCCCGGCTGCGGCGAGAAAGGAGCGGACGTATGAGTTCAGCATGTGGATGCGAACACGAACCCGCCACGGAGATCGACGAGCTCGATCGGCCATGGTGGAAGGACCCTGAGCTACTGCTGCCGATCTTCTCCGGCGTAGCCCTCATAACAGGACTGGTGCTGGACTGGTCCGACTTGGAGACGCCCGCGACGGTACTGTATTGGGTTGGGCTGCTGTTGGGCGCTTACACGTTCGCGCCTGGAGCGATCCGGAACCTTGTCACGAAGCGCAAGCTCGGCATTGGCTTGCTAATGACGATCAGCGCGGTCGGTGCGGTGATCCTCGGATTCGTCGGAGAGGCCGCGGCGCTAGCGTTCCTGTATTCGATCGCCGAGGCACTGGAAGACAAGGCGATGGACCGGGCCCAAGGCGGACTGCGGGCGCTGTTGAAGCTGGTACCGCAGACCGCGACGGTGCTGCGCGACGGCACAGCGGCCGAGGTCGAAGCGAAGGACCTCGAGGTTGGCGAGCTAATGCTCGTGCGCCCCGGGGAGCGGATCGCCACGGACGGCATCATTCGATCCGGGCGCTCCAGCCTTGACACCTCAGCGATCACCGGAGAATCCATTCCGGAGGAGGTTGCGCCCGGCGACGAAGTGCCTGCGGGAGCGATCAACTCCGCCGGGGTGCTGGAGGTCGAAACGACCGCAGCTGGAACGGACAACTCGCTGACCACACTCGTGGACCTAGTCGAGCAAGCGCAGGCGGAAAAGGGCGACCGCGCCCGGATCGCCGACCGGATTGCCCAACCCCTAGTGCCCGGGGTGATGATCCTGGCGGTGCTGGTCGGCGTGATCGGCTCGCTGCTGGGCGACCCTGAGACGTGGATCACCCGTGCGCTGGTAGTCCTGGTCGCAGCGTCGCCGTGCGCGCTGGCAATCTCCGTGCCGCTGACGGTCGTGGCCGCGATCGGCGCGGCCAGCCAGTTCGGAGTGGTCATCAAGTCCGGCGCGGCGTTCGAGCGACTCGGCGGCATCCGTCACCTGGCAGTGGACAAAACCGGAACCCTTACCCGCAACCAGCCTGAGGTTACCGGAGTGGTCCCGGCAGACGGATTCGATCGGGCGCAGGTGCTTTCCTTCGCGGCGGCAGTTGAGCAGCAATCGACACACCCCCTCGCCGCGGCGATCGCGGCAGCGGGGCCCGAAGCGCCCACCGCCTCGGACATCAGCGAGGAAGCTGGGCATGGCATCGGCGGCACCGTCGAAGGCCGACGGGTGCTGGTGGGCAGCCCCCGATGGATCGATGCCGGGCCACTGAAAGCGGACGTTGAGCGCATGGAGTCCGAGGGCCAGACCTGCGTCCTGGTCACCGTCGATGACGCTCTCGCCGGGGCGATCGGGGTCCGCGACGAGTTGCGGCCCGAGGTGCCCGAAGCCGTGCAGGCCCTGCACGCCAACGACGTGGAAGTAAGCATGCTCACCGGCGACAACACTCGCACCGCCCGGGCGCTGGCTGGAATCGCCGGAATCGACGACGTGCGCGCCGAGCTGCGCCCTGAGGACAAGGCAAGCATCGTGGCCGAATTCTCCTCCAAGACGCCGACGGCGATGATCGGCGACGGCATCAACGACGCGCCGGCACTGGCGGGCGCGACGGTGGGCATAGCGATGGGAGCGACCGGCTCTGACGCCGCGATCGAGTCCGCTGACGTCGCCTTCACCGGCCACGACCTCCGGCTAATCCCGAAGGCGCTGCAGCACGCCCGCCGAGGAAGCAGGATCATCAACCAGAACATCGTGCTGTCTCTGGCCATCATCATCGTGTTGATGCCACTGGCGATCAGCGGCGTGCTGGGCCTGGCCGCCGTCGTGTTGGTTCACGAGGTCGCCGAAGTGATCGTGATCTTGAACGGCCTGCGGGCTGCGCAAACAAAACGCTGAGGCTGTGACCGGCAAGTCTCATAAGTGTTAAACCACACGCTGAGCGGACACACCTTGGGCCAGGCACGTCATTCTAAAAGATAGATTGAGAAGCTGCCTAAATCACATTAATTACCTGTTTCGCTGCAGGTGAGAGGGTTCTTATAGTGGCATGTGTTAATCCAATCGCATGCGAGTATGGAGGTGTTAGGTGGCTATTAGCGCCCTGGTGACCTTAATGGGCGTGTGGTTCGCGGCGATGGCCTCGCCGGGCCCAGACGTAGTGCAAATCATTCGCTTAGGTGCGCGTTCTACGCGCGCAGCCGTATGGGCGGCGCTTGGTAGTACCACCGGCCTTACCATTTGGACCGTGGCCTCCTTGGCGGGGCTATCCGCGCTGATTTCTGCGCACCCTGGCATCCTCGTAGCGCTGCAGATTCTTGGTGGCGCTTACCTGCTGTGGATGGCCTATACCGCCATTACCGGCGGCATCAAGGAGCGCCGTGCGCCCGCAACCGTCGTGGGCACCGAAACCCGCACCCCGCAGCCGCGCGGGTTTACGCCGGACGGCATTATCAAGGCGGCCACCGCCTATCGTATGGGTTTTATCTGCGATCTCTCGAACCCTAAGGTGGTCATCTTCTTCGGCGCCATCTTTGCCAATTTCATCGACCCCGGGATGGGCATTGGCGCCAACCTACTGGTGGGTGCCGTATTGATTCTGGAAAGCCTTGTGCTCTTTGTAGGCGTGGCTTTAAGTACTCGTGCGGTCTCGAAGTGGATGGCCAAGAACTCCGCCTGGGTGGATATTGTCAGCGGCGTGGTCTTTCTGCTGCTGGGTGTGGTCATCCTATTTGAAGGAATGCGTGGGCTTATAGCCATGTAATCTGGGGCCATGATTTTTACCACTACTAATACCGTTGATGGTTATGAGATTACGGACTATATCCGCATCATCGCCGGGGAAACCGTCATCGGTATTAATATGCTGAAGGATTTCGGGGCATCCCTCCGCAATATCACCGGTGGACGCTCCGCCGGGTATGAGAGCGAGGCCATCAAGGCGCGCGAGGCAGCACTCGATGAGCTGTGGCGACGCGGGCAGGAGCTCGGGGCCGATGGCGTGGTGGGCATCGCCTTTGATTATTCGCCCATGGGCACCTCGAACGACATGCTGATGGTCACCGCGACCGGCACTGCGGTGAAGCTGCGCGCCCGTGATTAAGGTAGGCAAGAAAGCACTGGCCCTATGCGCCGGGTTATGCGCGGCCGCTGGGCTCATGGCAGGGTGCGAGGAAGAACCGCCGCAGCCGGGCAGCGTGCCGAATGAATCGCAAGGCGCGGCCGATGGCTATATCACCACGCTGCCGGATCAAGGCACAACGGCCAATGGTCAGTACCAGATCATTAACCTGCAAAATCATCGCAGTTTTGTGGTGCACGTGCCGTTTAATGCGGATAAGCACCACCGCCTGCCCGTGGTCGTGGCGATGCACGGCTATGAGATGGATGCTGGCAATATGTTCAAAGGCACCGATCTCTCCCAGGGCGATGCCATCACGGTGTTCGTCCAAGGCGCGGGCAAGGCGTGGGCGCCGGCACCGTATGCGGTAACCAGCTTGGAGGATGACCTCAAATACGTGGATGACACGATTGATTTCGTTCGCCGCCACTATCCCGCCTCTGATACCACCTATGGCGTGGGCTTTTCCAATGGTGGTGGATTCGCCCGCGCGGTGACCTGCAAGCGGCCGGGACTATTTAATGCGGTGGCGACGGTCTCGGCGGCCAAGTATGACCGCGTGGAAAAGGACTGTGCCAGCGAGCCCACCGATTACCTCGATATTCACGGCACGGACGACGTGCTCATGAAATACGGTGGCGGGCACCAGCACGGCGCGCACTACCGCTCGGTGAAGCAATCGCTACGCGGAATCGCGAGGGAGAATGGGTGCAATCCGTTTCCAAAGCGGCGTCGGAAAGAAGCGGTGGAGCACTTCACCTGGCGGGTATGTGATGCGCGCACCGAGCAGTACACCATCCACGGTGGCACGCACACGTGGAACGGCGGGGCCACGGACCATTCCGGTTTGGTGAAAGCGGAGTGGACCACCGATACGGTCCTGGATTTCTTCCATATCGCCCACCCGTAGCGATAGCCGCGCGCGGGCTGGGTAAGCTGGGCGGCATGCTAGACATTCCTATCAATGGCGACGCCATCAAATTGGGCCAGTTCATCAAGCTGGCCAGCTTGGTGGCTACCGGCGGCGAGGCTAAAGAGCTCATCGCAGAAGGCGTAGTCACGGTCAATGGCGAGCCCGAAACGCGCCGGGGCGCCATGCTCCACCCAGGCGATGAGGTGTGCATCGAGGACGCCTGCGCGCGCGTGGGCGAGCCGGACGATGACGATGATTACTTTGATGAAGCCACGGCCGACGATGACTTTGATCCGGAAAAGTGGAGGAATATGTAGATGCCAGCATTCGAAGCTGAAGTGGGCATGCCCTACTGGATCGACCTGACCACCTCGGACCCGCGCAAGTCCGCGCACTTCTACGGGCAGGTGCTGGGCTGGGAAATCTCCGCCGAGTCCGGCGAAGAAAATCCCTATCAAATGGCGCGCCTGCAGGGTCTGCCCATCGCCGGGCTCATCCCGCAGCCGGAGGAGGCCCCCATGCCGGATACGTGGGTGACCTACTTCCTGTCCAAGGACATCGCGGGCGATTGCCAGCGCGCGCAGAACCTGGGCGGGCGCATCCTTGTGGAGCCGCAGCAGGTGCAGCTGGGGCACATGGCCCTGCTTGTCGACGCCGCCGGGGGCATGTTCGGCCTCATCCAACCCGCCGGCCCAGAGCACTTCGTGGCCGCCGGCGAGCCCGGCACCCCGGTCTGGCACGAGCTCACCGCTACCTCGGGCTTCCAGAACGCGATGGATTTTTATGGCGAGCTTTTCAACTGGGAAATCCGCGCCATGCAGTCCGAAGATGAGAACTTCATCTACGCCACCGCGGAAGAAGACGGTGCGCCGTTTGCCGGGCTGTGGAACGCCGAGGGGCAGTTCCCGCCGCAGGTCCCGAGCTTCTGGCAGACCTACCTGGGCGTGCGCGATATCGACGCCGCTGCGAAGAAGGCCGTGGAACTAGGCGGCGAGGTCATCCGCGAACCATGGGATTCACCCTTCGGTCGCATGTGCCTTTTGGCCGATTCCACCGGTGCAACCATCACCCTTACCGAGGTCGACGACGCCCCCGAAGAGGAGCCGACCGAATCGGATGACGTGCTGGGACTCGACCCGCAGTAATTGCGATGAGTGAGTCGCCACTGGTCAAGCGCGTATTGGCGGTCGTTGCCGTAATCCCACCCGGCAACGTCACCTCCTATGGCGAGGTGGCCAAGGTGGTCGGCTGCGGCGCGCGCAACGTCGGCACCGTGTTAAAGCGCTATGGCGGCGGTGCCGATACCGCCTGGTGGCGCGTCGTCCGCGCCGATGGCGCCTCCCACGATCCCGCCCGCGCCGCGGAGTTCTGGGATCGCGAGGCCATCGCGCACGCTGGCGGCCGCGTTAAAATGCACGAGCACGGAATCGACGCCCGCGAATTACAGGAGTTGATGGAGTGAGGGCCTGGGTCATTCTTTTTCTCGCGATTGCCAGCGAAGTCGTGGGCACTGTCGCGCTGAAATACGCCGTGGACCATTTCTGGATCTACGGCGTGGCCGCCCTCTGCTTCATCCTTGCCTTCGTGCTGCTGCACCGCGTGATGCAAGAAGGCGTCAACGTGGGCGTGGCCTACGGTCTCTGGGCATCCGGCGGGGTCATTTCCACTGCGCTGCTTTCCGCCGCGCTATTTGGCGAGCCGCTCGGCGCGGTAAAACTCGCCGGCATCGCGCTCATCATGGGCGGCGTATTCTGCGTGGAAATGGGCGCGAAACCAGACGAGGATCAAGACCATACTGTGGAGGTGGCGCCGCAATGATCTGGTTCCTCCTTTTCCTCGCCACCGCCATTGAGGTCACCGGCACGCTGTGCCTGCGCATGTCCGCGGTAACCGGCCGCCGCTTCTGGGTGGCGCTCGTTGCCCTGTGCTATGTCTCTGCCTACGGCTTCTTGGCGCTCGTACTCAAGGCCGGCATGGATCTGGGCGTGGCCTACGGCATTTGGGCTGCCACCGGTGTTGCTTTGACCGCCATCGCCTCCTACCTCCTGTTCAAGGAGCCATTTACCTGGCTGAAATCCCTCGGCGTGGTGCTCATTGTCGGGGGAGTCCTGCTCGTAGAAGCCGGTGCGTAATACCCACGGTGGCGCTAGGATATTTTCATGATGAAAAAGCTGGCGGTAGGCTCCTTGGTTACCGCACTCTCCCTCGTTACCATCCCCGCCGCCCAGGCTGTCACTCTCGACCCGCACGCTGTGCCCGCGCGCACCCAAATCACCGTCCGCCACGATTCTGGGGCCACGGTGTCCACCGCTAATTCCCATGAGTCTCGCCCCGCGCTGTCTTTGAGCAAGCTCTACTTGGGCTATTGGGTTCTAAAATACGGTGCACCGGCTGATAAAGCCCGCGTGGAGCATATGATTCGTGTGAGCGATGACAACGTGGCTACCGACTTGGACCGCCGCTACCCGCAGGCCATCCCCAGCATCATCCACGAGTTTGGCCTGCGCGAAACGCACTACACCGGCTACTGGGGGACAACGACCACCTCCACCGAGGATGTAGCGCGGTTTACCTCGCGTATCCAGCACGATCCCGTTGCCACACCCATCAGGACCGGCATGGCTACTGCCGCTCCTGTGGCTGCCGATGGCTACCGGCAAGACTTTGGCACCTCCCGGATTCCAGGGGTTATCGGTACCAAGTTTGGCTGGTCAGACAATCGCCGCATCCATGCCTCGGTATCCACCGCCCCTGGATTTACCGTAGCCGCCAATACCTATGGTGATGCGGCCACCCATACCGCTGACGTCACCCGCGCCGTACATAATGCCCCAGGCGCAATCCCCGGCGGTTCGAGCGAGGCCATTGGAGCTCGTATCGAGCACGATCTGCACCTGCAAGGCCCAGCGCGACAGGCTGTACGAGATGCCACCCGCACGGCAGCGAACTACGAGCGCCAGGCTTGCGCGAGCGCTAATCGAGCACTGGCGCAGGTAACGCCGATGCGCGTGTGCAACTAGGGCTTTTAGAGGCTCGAGAAAATGCAGAACAAGCACGTTTCGTCTCTCACGGAGCATGAAAAGGGCGAAACGTGCTTGTTGTGCAGAGTGGTCGGCGGCTCTAGCGGATGTAGGCGAGGGCGTCGTCGGCAGTGCTGTGGCTATAACTCTCATCGGCCTTGGCGAGCTTATTGCCGCGCAGCACCAGCCATATGCTCAGCGGGTAGAGGATAAGCGCTACCGTGACGGCCTGGATGATGGCGGCCACCTCGGAATCGTGCATGTAGTTCCAGCAAAAGTGCAGGAGGAAAGCGGCGGCGAGGCAGCCGAGAAAGACGCCGATACGCCACCACAGCGGTTTGGCGGCGGCATAGAGCGCCCAGCCGATGCCCCAGCCGGCCAGCGCGGTGAGCAAGACGTGTAGGCCAGGACCGGCGATAAGCCGCAGGCCCCACATTTCAAATAAGCCCTGGATATCGCTATCGGGATGCATGGTGGCACCCATGGCGCCGTAGAGGATGTTTTCGCAGGCCTCGAAGCCTAGGCCCACCACTGCGCCCACTATCCAGCCATGCCACGGGCGGTTGAGCTGGCGGAAGGACATGAGCACGAAGATGACGCCGGTGGCCTTGGAGATTTCCTCTGGGTAGGCGCCGCTCCAGGACATCATGGCATCGACCCAGCCGGTGCCAATGGCGAGCTGCATGACGGGACCGGAGCTGATAAGCGCCAGGGCTACGGCCACACCGCCGCCCCAAAGGAAAGCCAGTAGGGCCCACAGGCGCGCCGGGCGTGCCCACATGGGGCTGCGTTGCAATAGGTAGATGACCAGCGCTACGAGCACGGCGGCGATGAGCAGGCTGAGCAGGCCCATCAGGGGAGAGATTAAGAATGTGCTCAGCGTCTGGACCAAGAACGCGATGAGTCCAATGCCGGAGAGGATCCACAGCGTGGTGCGAAAGAGCTTGGACATCTAGTACATCAACTCCCCAGAGAAGTCAGCGAATTCTGCATTAGCATCGGCGGGCAGATCCTCTTGGCCGAAGGCATGCCAGATGCGCGAGGCGGTGGCCCGGGCTTGGTCGCCCTTGCCGGTCACGGTGACCACCCAATCCTTGTTTTCGTCTTCGCCGGTGCCGTCGAGGGAGAGGGCGGCGGTGGAGGAGGGGGCGTCGGCAAGCAGGAGTGCTCCATTCGTGCCGTCAAAGGTGGGGGCGTCGGCCGGCAGGGAAGCCATGGCGAGGGCGCGGACCATGCGACGCAAGGTAGTGGCATCGTCCTTGGCATCCTCGGTGAGAGTGGCCTGCACGCTGACATCGCCGCAGGTCCAGCCGATGCTGGCGAGGGATTCATAATCGCGCTCGCAGTAGAGATCGGGAACGTCAATCTCCCAATCCTGGCTGGGCTCGGTCAGGGTGACCTGCTCGACGTCCGCGGAGGAATCCGCCAGCGCCGCCTGCACAATTGTGGGCAGAGCGAGAACCACCGCCACGAACGCAATAACGGCGAGGAAAAGGCGCCGCGGATGCGCTGGAGGAAAGCGATAAAATTCCATAGCCCACACCTTATCTTGCTGCTTTGACCTAGAGTGGCAAGCATGAAAGATCTTTATCAACTAGTCAATGGACCCTGGCTGGAAAGCCACGTCATTCCCGATGATCGCGGCGTGGATGGCACCTTCCACGCGCTGCGCGACGAAGCCGAAGAACTCGTCCATGAGATCGTGGACAAGGACACCGGCCGCCCGGGCAAGCTCTATGCCTCCTTTATGGATACCGAGGGAGTCAACGCGGCCGGCATGGCTCCATTGGACGCGGATCTGGACCGCCTGAGCGCGGCCGACCCGGAAGAACTGGCGCAGCGCCTGGGTGAGCTTGAGCGCACCGGCGTCGGCTCCCCGGTGACCTTCTGGGTGTCCAAGGACTCCGGTTCCGAGGATGCCATTGCTTATGTCATCCAATCCGGCTTGGGCCTGCCGGATGAGGCTTATTACCGCGAGGAAGCCCACGCGGAAACGCTGAGTGCTTATGAAAAGCACGTGGCCGAGATGCTGGAATTCCTCGACCCAGCCCGCCTCTTTGGCCTGGGCGCCGAGGTAGCCGCCCATCGCATCGTTGCCTTGGAAAAGGAGCTGGCCGCTGGCCATTGGGACGTGGTCTCCACCCGCGATGCGGTTAAGACCTATAACCCCTGCGAATTTAGCGAGCTGCCCACCATGACCCGCGCTCTGCTCTCCGGCGGCAACCTGCCAGAGCACCGCGTGGTCAATATGATGCCGTCCTACCTCGAGCACTTCGAGAGCCTCTTTACCACCGCGCGCATGGCCGATTGGCAGCTGTGGGCCACCTGGCACATCCTGCGCTCCCGTGCGGCCATGCTGCCGGAGGAGGTAGGCGCGAAGAACTTCGAGTTCTATGGCACCAAGCTTTCCGGCGCTACCCAGCAGCGCGACCGCTGGAAGCGCGCCGTGGGCTTGGCCGAGTCCCTCGTGGGCGAAGAGATTGGCCAGGTATTTGTGGATAAGCACTTCCCGGCCTCTTCCAAGCGCGAGATGGATGAGCTGGTGGACTACCTCATCGCCGCCTACCGTGAGCGCATCTCCCAGCTGGAGTGGATGACGCCGGCCACCCGCGAGCGCGCGCTGGAAAAGCTGTCCCAGTTCAAAGCCAAGATTGGCTTCCCGGATACCTGGCGCGATTACTCCGGGCTCGAGGTCTCTGGCAAGGGCGCGGACCTGCTGGCCAATGCCCGCGCCGGCTCCGCCTTCTCCCATGACTTTGAGCTGGCCAAGATTGGCAAGCCGGCCGACCGCGATGAATGGGTGACCATCCCGCAGACGGTCAACGCCTTCTATAACCCGGTGGTCAATGACATCACCTTCCCAGCCGCCATCCTGCGCCCGCCGTTTTATAACCCGGATGCCGATGCCGCAGAAAACTTCGGCGCCATCGGTGCCGTCATCGGCCACGAGATCGGACATGGCTTTGATGACCAGGGCTCGCAATTTGACGGCCAGGGCAACCTGAACTCCTGGTGGTCCGAGGAGGACCGCGCGGCCTTTGAAAAGCTCACCGCCAAGCTGGTGGAGCAATTCAATGGACAGGTACCGACGGTGCTCAAGGAAGCCGGCATCGACTCCACCGGTGTCAACGGCAGCTTCACCCTGGGCGAGAATATCGGTGACCTCGGTGGCCTGGGCATCGCCGTGGTGGCTTTCAAGAACTACTGCGCCGATAAGGGCATTGACCTGCAGGGAAAGGAGGAGAAGTTCGAGGTAGAAGGCGCCGAGCCAGAGCTGGCCGAGCACACCTACAACGGCCTACAACGCTTCTTCCTCGCCTGGGCCCGCGTTTGGCGCACCGCCATCCGTCCAGAGATGGCCACCCAGTACCTGGCCATTGACCCGCACTCGCCAGCGGAGTTCCGCTGCAACCTCATCGCTGCCAATATCGCGGAGTTCTACGAGGCCTTTGACGTGGCGGAGGATTCTGCCATGTACATTGCGCCAGAGGACCGCGTCACCATCTGGTAGCCCTTTTAGCCGCTAGGCGGTGCGCGTAGGCTCGGTGGCATGACTAACGCAGATGCTAACCAGGACCCGCACCGCCCGCTGGAGCCCGGCCAGGAGTGGCACATCGGCGGCCAAGACCGCCAGATGGAGGAAAAGGAACAGCTCGAGCAGCTGGTTGCCTATATCGATGCCCACTATGACACCCCGGATTTCCGCCCGCCGTGGGCCGGGGGCGGCTCCCCTGAGGCGGACCAATATTGCGCGCTCTTGCCGGATCGCATTACCCATGCGGCAATGATGGTGCTCGGTACTGCGGTGGATCATGCGCTACCGGGCACTGCGTACACGGAGGGCATTAGCGTAGAAGAGTCCGAGGTGGGCGCTATTTTCCGGCCCAGCACCCCTACCGGCCGGTGGGCGGTGTCGCTGCATTCGGGCGGCTGGTGGCGCGGCAATGGTCAAGCGCTGGAGATGCAGTGGCGCCCCGAGGTAGCCGCCGCCGCGCAGCTATCCGGCACCACCATTATTGACGTGGATTATCCGCTCGCCCCCGAGCACACCGTGGCAGAGATGGTCACTGCCGTGCAGCAGGCCATTGACTATGCCCGTGCGCAGGGCGCTTCTAGCGTTACTACCTGGGGTTATTCCTCCGGCGCGGCGCTGGCGGCGCTGGCGCCTGCCGACGCCCTCCTGCTCACCTTCCCCGACTTCGGTGCCCTGGCACATCTGCCGGAGGACCTGCGCGCTGGATACGACATCCCGGCGGACCTCTCTGAGCTAGGTCCGCACACTTTCGTGCAGACCGCCACCGAGGATGAGATTGCCGCGCGCGTTTCCGTGCCTGGCGCCGCCGCGCGCGATTATGTCTCCACCCACCGCGTGTCCACCCCGGCGGTGGCGCGGCGGCGCGTGCGGGATGCGGCCGCGTTCTTGGCAGGCGAGCTAGAAAAATAACAGGTTCCTGGCGGTTCCATATTAAAAGGGAACTAGTTTCAACAAGGGTGCGACTAGTTCCGCATGACTATGTCCACCCATGGCGCGCTATCGCGCCTGCATAAATTCGCCGGCGTCATCATCGCGCCCTTTCTCATAGTCGCAGCGTTAAGCGGCTTTCTCTACGCCTTGGCACCCACCTTTGAACCGTGGATTTACCACGATGAGGTAACCGCCACCGCGCCAGGCAACCCACGCAGCCTAGACGAGCAGATTGCCGCCGCCCAGCGCGAGCACCCAGAAGGGCACGTGGTTCAGGTCGAGCCTTCCGAGGATCCGCAGGAAACCACCCGCGTGCTATTCGCGGACCCCAGCGCACCTAACGCCAGTTACACCCACGCCGTCTTTGTGGATCCGGTGGATCTGCATATCACCGGCGAACTACAACAATATGGCGGATCCCGCGCGCTGCCCTTCCGTACGTGGGCCTCCGATGGCCACCGCACCCTGTGGCTGGGCGAGCCTGGCCGCCTCTATGCCGAACTTGCGGCCTCGTGGCTCGGTGCGCTGAGCATCCTTGGCCTTTACCTGTGGCTTAAGCGTAAGCAGAAGAATAGAAAGCGGCTTTCCAAGCCGCTGACGTTGCACGCCCGCGTGGGCGCTTGGTTGCTGCCGGGCTTTCTCTTCCTGACCGTCACCGGCCTGACGTGGTCGTTGGTGGCGGGTACCAGCATTGGCAAGGTGCGCGAGGAGTTGAATTGGAAAGAACCATCCGTGGCAACCTCCGTTGCGGAAGTGGGCGCTAGCACTGAGACGGGGGAGCATTCCGGCCACGCTGGTCACAATGGCCATGCGGGGCACGAGGGCGCTGCGAAACTTGCCGGGGCCCAAACCGCATTGTCGGCAGCACGCAGCCAAGGATTGACCGGGGTTCTGGAGATGACCCCACCGGAAAAGCCAGGCGATGCGTGGGGCGTGCGCGAGGCTCGTGCGGCCTTTAAGCTGCGCAGTGATGCCGTAGCAGTGACCCCGAACGGGGAGGTCATCGACCGCATCAATTCCGCCGACTGGCCACTTGCCGCACAGCTAACCTCGTGGCTCATCCAGCTTCACATGGGGACGCTCTTCGGTATCTATAGCCAGGTCGCCTTGGCGGCGCTGGCCTTGGGATTGCTCGTGGTGAGTATCGCGGGTCTGCGGATGTGGTGGATAAAGCCGCGCCGCGGCCTGCCCGAGCTAAAAATTACCCCCGCCGTGCTGGCGGGGGTGGTGGCCTATTCGATCATCGCGCCGCTCTTTGGCGCCTCGCTAATGATCTTTTTCCTAGGCGATTGGTTCGTGCGGCGGTTGCGCGCCCCGCAGCGGGGCCGGGGCGCGGCCGCAGGTGAGACTATTCCTCGCCCTCGGGGCGAATCTTCATCTCGGAGTCTTGCCACAGACCGGAGCGGGTAATGTCCTCATAATCGATCTCGGCGGGGACTGGGGCATTGCCCTGTGAATCGGTACGCAGCTCGTACTTTTCAATGGCGCCCCAATCGCGGGCCCAGTCATTATTGAGGTAGCTCGGGATCTCGTAGGAGTAGTTGACCGCTTCCGCGGTGGACATGGCGCCACCGCCAGAGAAGGACTGGAAGTCCGTCAGCGAGGTCTGGGCCGAGGAATCCGGCAGGATGCGGTACTCCGGGATTTCCGTGACGCCGGCAAAGTGGTCAAAGGTGCGCTGGCACGGGAACTGCAGGGCCACTGCCCAGTCCAGCAACGCCGGGGTGTCCTTGGAGAACTGGTTATTGATGGTATCCAGCTCCGGCACGCGCGGCGGGGTAAAGGCCAACCAGTCGTCCTCATCGGTGGAATCATCCGTGGCTACCAAGCGCACCACGTTGGCATCCTCTGGCAACTTATCCAGCGGCAGGCGCAGGTTGCGCCACTTTGGCGTGGCGCCGACGGCGGAAAGTTCTTCCTCGCCGGTATTGGTGACCTTGCCGGAGTCATCGATGGTGCCGTACTCGAGGCTAAGCTCCATGCCCTCTTGCTCCACCCCGTTGACGTCGTGGTGGTAGATATTGCCAGCTGCAGACACGGCGAGCACTGGGGTATTGTCCTTGGCCTCTGGCAGGTTGTACCACTTGGTGGTCACTTCAGAAGTGGAGTCTTGCTCCTCGGAATAGGAACCCAGCACCGGCACCTTGGTGTAATCCAGGTTGAACGGCAGGTGCATGGTGGAACCATTGACGCCCTGGGTACCGCGCACGCCGCCTTCAGAGGTATTGGTGGTTTCCTTGGATTTCTTGTCCTTCTTTTCCTGCTTATCCTTCGACTCCTGGGAATCGGCAGAATCGCTCGCGCCGCCGGATTCAGCATCCGCGCCGGAGGTAGCGGTATCCGCGTTAGCGGAAGAGGAATCGCCGGAGCCATCCCCAATGGCACCCACAGAGGCGGAGTTCTGGTTTTCTGGCTCAATGGATTCGGGAATGAAGTTCGGGTCGAAGCCGGTATGGGTTTCGTCTTCATCCACTAGGGAATCGCCTAAGTCGCCTTCGACAGGGTCCAGGAAGGAGTCATTAGTGTTGGTCTCCACCATGGTCTGATCCGCCAGCGCGCAGGTATTGCCGCGCAGGGAGGCCAGGTTGCCCTTGCCCACGGAGTAAGAATCCGCCTGCGAGACGGTGGCCTTGGCAAAGGAAGCACACGATAGCGCCACCACAATGGCACAGGCCAGGGCGATGGGCGCGGACATGATGCCGGCCGAGCGCGAAACCTTGGCGGCGGCATTCTTTTCAAACTCGACGAGTGCGCCAGCCTCTTCCGCCTGGGACTTGCGGTAGCTATGGCGCAGGGACTGCACCACGCCAATGGCGAAGATGATGAGGGCGATGGCGAGCAGCACCTTATTGGCCTCGATGGCCTTGAGCTGCACCGTGCGATCCCACCACGGAATGCCAAAGGAGGATACGTACCACCAAGCGTTCCAGCCGGCGAAGGAGATCGCGAGCAAGAAGACCACCGCGGCGATGGCGAAGGTGCGAGCGCGCGGCGAACGCAGCGCAAACTGGGAGAGCACCACGGCACCGAGGGCGGCGATGACACCGGCCACGCCGGCGTAGATGCCAAAGTGGTGGGTCCACTTGGTGGGGGTGAACATGAGGAAGAACATGGACAGCGCCACGATGATGAGCAGGCGCTGGGTCGGGCCGACGGCAGCACCAACGACGCGACGGTCCTTGATAAAGGCCGCCACGATAAGAACCAGGCAAAAGAGCATGGTGAAGACCGCGAAGCGGCGGGTCAGCGAGCCATCCACCGATTCCTGGAAGAGGGTGGAGTAGCGCGCGTACTCGGCGTACCACGGCAAGGAGGGGCCGACCTCGGAGCGCACGCGGGTGGACTCCAGCACGGTAGACAGCGTCTGGTCACCAAAGGCGGCGACCATGATGGCGGTGCCAGCGCTCAGGAACGGCGCAATGAGCGAAAGCCAGCCGAGGGCGCCACCGCCCATGGACGGCACGCGCTCGGCCATGGCACGGAAGAGGTGCGGCAGGCTGACGAGGAAGACGCCCACGGCAAAAAGACCGGTCGGACCGGCGGCCAAAGTAATAGTCGCCGCGATGGTGCCCACGGCCGCCGGAAGCAGGCGGCGGGTGGCAATGGCGCGCTCGAAGGAAGCCCAGGTAAACATCACGCCGAGCGCCACGATGGGCTCCGGGCGGGTGCCGTTGTTATACGGCAGCCAGAAGGCCAGGAACATCAGCGCTGCGGTCCAGTGGGCGACCCGGCGGCCGTCGACAAGCTGGCCAAAGCGCGGCAGCATCTCACGGGAAAGGATAAACCAGATGATGAGCCCGGAAATCAGGCCCGGCAGGCGCACGAAGACCGAGGCGGTAGAAATCTGGGAGAGTACGGCAACCAGGTCATAGTAAGGGGAGCCAAAGGGCGCCTCCGGCACGCCGTACCAGCGGTAGTAATTGGCCATGTAGGTCGCGTGATCGAAGACGCGGCTCATGGAGAAGATGAAGCCATCATCGGAGGTATTGGCGCCGAGGATGTACCAGAATCCCAAAATGGCGGCGACCACGCCATCGAGCGGGCGCACCTTCTTCCACGTCTCGGGCATGAAGCCGAAGCAGCGGCCATCGAGGCGGTCGATGCGCCACAGGCAGAATAGGGACACGACCACCATGGCGATGCCCAGCCACATGACAATGGTCTTGATCAACGTCGGGGACGAGGTAAAGCGGGAGTTGATATCGACGTGGACATTGAGGCCGTCGTCAAACAGGGCTTGTACGTCAGCCTTATCGTCGATTTCGGTATAGACACCGGTGACCTGCGGGCGCAGATCCTCCTCGGTGGTCTTTTCATGCTCGCCCACGCTCACGGAGGTGCCATCGCCCGTAGCGGAAATGTCAATCTTGGCGTCCTTGGGGAGCTTGGCTACCTCTTTGGCGTTGAGGGTAAGCAGCACCTCATCCAAGGACACGACGGACAGGCCCTCGTCATTCGCGCGGACGAAAAGGCCGCGGTTGGAGGCCTTCTTGGACTCCGGTGGGACGGTGCCGTAGACCATGGACTGGCCCTCGCGCAGTTCATCGACTGCGGAGATGGGGATGGTGGCCTTCAGGTCCTCCGGGGCGACGGAAATGAGCGGCGCGTTGATGGACTGCACGGAATCATGCTGCGGCCAATCATAAGAGGACTGGGTTTGGGTTACCGGCAGTAGCGGGGTCGCTACAAAACACAGGAAACCAATCAGCCCGGCAATGATTGCAGTCCACCGCAGGCCCGCGGGGGCGGTGGTGAAGCGGGAGCCGGCAGCGGCAGGTCGCGCTTGGGTGGTATTCGTAGTGAGGCTATCTGACACGGCGATTAGTTTACGTCAGATAACCCCCTCGGCCCGCGGGCACACCCTGCCGCGGGCGGGAAGTGTGGGTGAACTTACTTGGTGCGAACGGCTGTTACAAAGGGGCCGGTTTGCTGCAACTTCCAGCCCTTATCAAAAACGTCGGCATTGAAGAAGACCGCGCGGTAGCGAATATTCGGCTGGTTAGGATAGATATCTTCTGCCAGGTGGAACTTGAAGCCATCGTCCTTATTTTCCAGGTCGCCGCGGAACATCATCACATCCGGGCTGCGCCAGGGAGCAGAATCCAAGGCCTTGCGGAACTCCTCCGGCTGCATGTCCCAGGAGTCATTGGCCCAAGTTTCAATCTGCTCGTTGCGGGTGCTGAACTCGCCCAAGGGATTGGCATAGTGGCTGGTAAAGGCGTTAAAGCCCCAGTAGGGGTAATAAGACATGAAGGTCTTTTCATCCGTGAGCACCACCGTCTCATCCGGCGTATAGCCCTGGTCTTGAATGAAGTTGTGGATATCTAGGTAGTAGTGGGCGGAATCGCTGGTGAAGCGGTCCGCGCGTTCGCCGTAGCCATCGGTATCGCTATAGGCGTGATCGATGGCGTTCTCGTTAGCCTCTGGGATCTGCTGCGCATAGAAGACGCCGGCCAAGGCCAAGACGATGCCAAAGACCGCGGTGATCTGCTTATTGGTGGTGTGGGAGAAACGCGCCGGGTAGAGGTGGTGCACGCCGAGTAGACGAATCTCTGCCAGGGCCAGGATGCCGGCGGTGGCAAAGAGGAGCACCACGATGACCTCGAGGCGGAAGCTGAGCAGCGTGGTGCCGGCCAGGGTTGCCACCATAGACACCACGGTCCACAGGTAGGTGCCAAGGAGGGAGATGCCCAGCGCGCGTACCTCCACGTCATTGAGGCGGATGACGATGTAAATAAGCCCCATGAGGCAGAGGAAGCCCACAATGCTGAAAGACAAGAAAGGCACTGGAATTTGCGTGCCTTCCTCCGGCAGGTAGTGCTGCGCGGTGGTTTGCAGTGGCGCCGGTGAGTGCATGACCGACCATAGGTAGGGCCCCCAGGCGATGAGGGCGATGGCAATGGAGCCTACCGCCATGATCACCAGGCGCAGGATGGGGCGCCACGTATGCTCATAGAGCGCGGTAAACAGCGCGATGAGGCTGACTACTGTAAGTGCGGCCGCACCGGTGAAAAGGGTATAGAACGTAGCGGAAATGCCCAGGTAGAGCGTTACTCCCAGGGTAGCCAGCCCGGAGCCGCGGAAGGCGCGGGCGCTAAGTACCGCAACGGCGGGCAGCCCCATGGCAATGACCGCGGAATAGGGCTCCTCGGCCGCGATGGTGAGCGTAATCGCGGTGGTCACCAGGGCGATGGCGGTGGCGACCGGCAGGGAACTGGTCAGGCGCTGCCAGATGGGCACCAAAATACAACCGGCCACGGCAATGGAGATGAGCGCCCAGGGCTGGTAGACCTCCCAGCCCGGAATTCCCATGAGCGCACCCAAGCGGCCGCCCAACCAGAACCAGCCAATCGGATAGAAGGACGGCATGTCCTGGTAGTTCATGTCCGCATAGCCCATCTCATCCACCGAACGGGTGAGGAACTGGGTACGGAAGGCCTGGTCCACCTGCACGCCATCGAGCCACAAGCGGGAGGCAGACAGCGGCAGGCCCACGGCGGCCAGGGTCAAGAGGGCCGGGGAGAGGTAGGTGACCGCGTAGGTCAGCCAGGACCGCCAGCGCGGCCGGGCAAAGGACTCCTTGTAGTGGTCATAGAGCCACCACACGCACAGCCCGCCGGCCAGGGCCAGCGTGAGCACCACACCCACCGTGGTCAACGCGCGGGTGACCATGGAGGTATTAAAGGACGGCAGCGAGACCGTCTTGAAGGCAAACCAGCCCAGCAGCGTCACCACGCCACCGGCCAGGGCGGCCAGCACAATACCCAGCAGGGTCGCGCGAGGAGTCAGCGCATCGGCGCGGTAGGCCTCGGTGCGGTTATCCTCGCTCACGGGCGTTGACTGGGCGGGTACAGCGGTGCTTGTCATGCCCATTAGTTTCGCATACCCAAGCCCCGCAGCCTAGATTTGGCGCGGGCAGGTGAGCACTTGCTTGCCGACGTCCCCCTGATACACCACCGCCCCCGTCACCTCCCTCGCCGCGGGTGTGCGGCGAAGCGAAAGAGCGGGGGCGGGGCGGAGGCGAGCCGGCCGGCTAGCGCCAGCGCGGAAAGCTGCGGCGTTTAGAACGGCAGCTTGCGGAAGATGGCCTGCGGGATGAACTTGAATGCCAAAGAAACGTACTCAAATAGCGGGTGTACGAAGATGGACTGCTTGCCCTCGAGCACGGCCTTGACGGTGGCCTCGGCAACGTCGGAGACGTTGACGGTCAGTGGGGCGTCGCCAGCCTCGGCGGACATCTTGGTGCGCACCTGGCCCGGCCGGACAACCAGCACGTTGGCTCCGGTGCCGCGCAGGGCCTCGCCCAAGTTGATGTAGAAGCCGTCCACGCCGGCCTTGGAGGCGCCGTAGACAAAGTTGGAACGGCGCACGCGCATGCCTGCCACGGAGGACATAGCGATGATGGTGCCGTGGCCTTGGTGTTTGAACTTCTCACCCAAGAGCACGCCTACGGACACCGGTGCGGTGTAGTTGGTCTGTGCGGAGGCGACGGCCTTGTCGTGGTTTTGCCACAGCTCTTCCTGGTCACCCAGGGTGCCGAAGGCAACGATGGCTACGTCGACGTCGCCGCGGGCCCAGGCCTTATTAATAACGTCCGGGTGGGAGTCGAAGTCGGTGGCGTCGAAGTCCAGGACCTCTACGTCAGCGCCGCGGGATTCCAGGTCAGCCTTGGCCTGCGCGATGCGCGGGGACTCCGGGCGGGCGGCCAGGGTGACCTTGGCCGGGCCGCGCTGCAAGAACTCGGAGACGACGCCGAGGCCGATCTCAGAGGTGCCGCCCAAAAGCAGGATGTGTTGTGCTTGGCCTACTGCATTAAGCATGGTTAGTAAATCTCCTTAAAGGTGTTATTTCCAGTGATTAGTGCAGCTCGAGGCGGCGGGACATATCGGAGGCAAAGACGCCGGTCGGGTCGATCTCGTTGCGGGTCTTCAGCCAGCCTTCCATGCCCGGGTACATCTTGTGGAAGTTCTCCGCGGAGGTACGGGATTCCTTGGCCAGGTAGAGGCGGCCGCCGAATTCCATCACGCGGCGGTCCAGGTCATCCAGGAACTTGCCCAGGCCCGGACGAATGGGGAAGTCCACGCAGACATTCCAGCCCGGCATCGGGTAGGACAGCGGCGCGCGGTTGCCTTCACCGAAGAGTTTGAACACGTTGAGGGCGGAGTAGTGGCCGGAGCGCTGCATATCGCGGATGATCTCCTTGAACGGCTCCACGGCCTCGGTCGGTACCACGAACTGGTACTGCAGGAAGCCCTTGGAACCGTAGCCGCGGTTCCACTCGCCGATGAGATCCAGCGGCTGGTAGAACTGCGTCAGGTTCTTGACCTGGTTCTTCGCCGGTGCACCCATGGTGTAGTACGCCAGGCCCACGGCGGAGAGGGAGAGCTTATTCATGGTCCAGGACGGGAAGATATCCGGCACCGTCATCAGCTGCGGCGCATTGAACTTCAGCGGGTCCTTGGCCAGCTTCGGGGCGAGCTCTTCCAGCTGTGCCAGGGTGGCCAGCGAGCCGCGGGAAATGGTGGAGCGGCCCAGCTTTGGTTCTGGTGAAATGACATCGAACCAGGCGGAAGAATAGGTGTAGTTGTGCTCGGAACCATCGGAGTGGAAGGCGATGGTCTCATCCAAGTTATCGGTGCGGTCCGTATCCGCGATGAAGTAGGCGGTTTCCGTCTTGGTCATGCGGATGGTGGCGCGCAAGATGATGCCGGTCAGGCCCATGCCGCCGACGGTGGCCCAGAAGAGGTCGCCGCTCGGGTCATCCTCGGAGCCCTCTGGGGTCAGGTGCAGCACGCGGCCATCGGACACGAGCAACTCCATGGAGACCACGTGGTCACCAAAGGAGCCGGCGGAGTGGTGGTTCTTGCCGTGAATATCCGGGCCGATTGCGCCACCGATGGTGACCTGGCGGGTACCCGGCAGAACCGGAACCCACAGGCCATACGGCAGGGCGGCCTTCATCAGCTGGTCCAAGGTGACGCCGCCATCGACGTCCACCAGAGCGGACTCCGGGTCGATGGAGTGGATCTTATTGAGTTTTTGCATGTCGATGACCAGGCCGCCGCCATTTTGGGCGGGGTCACCGTAGGAGCGGCCCATACCGCGGGCGATGACGCCACGGCGCAGATGGGCGGGTTTATCCGAGTTATCTTCTGCAACTTGGGCCACGGCCTTCTTGATGACGTCCACGTCTTCGGTGGCGAGAACATGGGCGGTCGTCGGGGCGGTGCGGCCCCAGCCGTGCAGGGACTTTTCAGTGGTATGTAATTCCATCTCTTACTCTTTGCTCGACGGATTTATGTCGCTTCTCTAGCCTACCTAGCTCACAGGAGGGTGGCTGGAGTGACGCGAGTGATATTCGGAACAAAACGGACGCTTGTACTGCCCGAATGTGCCCGTTTACAGATCCATGAGCGTGCGGATCTCTTCCGGCAGTTCCTCTTGGGATTCAATAATCGGGCCGTCGTACTCCCGCAAAAGCTCATACACGCGAGCCCGTGAGGAGGAATCCAGCATGGGCAATTCCTCTGCCATCAGGCGAGTCATGAAAGGGCTCAACGGCACATCGGTATGCTCCGTGGCCTCGAAGTGGCCGTTGCGCTTATCGTCCTCTGCGCGCACATCCTGTGCTGCCTGCTGCGCCGGCGTCATATGCTCTGTCTTTTCCGAGTACATGCGCATTAGCTTACCGCCGCTTAAAGTAGTCGCTATGACCAACAACCGTGAGACGCACGATCAGCGCCAAGACAACTACGCCCTCGATGACACCCTGGCTGGCCGTATCACCCAGGCCGCCGCCGTGGGCATCGCGACCTCCTATCCGGATTGGATCACGTCCAAGGGCGGTTTGATCACCGCGTATACCTTGTCTTTCTTTGGCTTTAGTGCCCTAGTGGCCTATACCAACGCGCACGCCGAGCAGGACGGCGATGAGCCGCGCTCGCCGCAGGATAGTGACGATCAAGGCCTCAAGCCGTGGGCCATTTTTGCCGCAGTGGTGCTGCTGCTCATCCTGGGCGGGTGGATGAACGTTGCCCTTTCCCGCCGCATGGTGAAGTTCCTGCGCAAGCGCGGTGCCAAGCGTCCGTGGACCCTCTTGGGCGCTATTGGTGCGGCGCTAACGTTCCTCATTAGTGAGCTAGAAGCGCGGGATATTGCAAAACTAGCTTCCTAAAACTTGCGTATGGTGGGGCTCATGAACGCAGGGGCCACCGATATCGCACAGGCGCGGGCCAAACGCGCCGATAGCGTGGTATCCCTCAAGCGCGAGCCCCTCACCATCATCTGCCAAGCCGCGAATATTCGCGCCGATGGCGAGGTGCACCGCCAGATTGGTTTTAGCGATGCCCTGACCTTCACCGAGCTGCACCGCGTACTGCGCATCTGCTTTGGCCTGCCGGAGGAGGAATCTCCCTGGCACTTTTATGAACACACCGAAGCCCGTGGCCCGCGCATCGATCCGGAGCGCCAGGCCTCCGAATTCCTGTGGCGCGAGGGCGATCAAATCGACTTCGCCTGGGGACTGTGGGACTTCGAGCTGGTAGTAGCCGAGATTTATCCCCGCGATAATGGCACCCCAGAGGCGCTGTGCGTGGGCGGCTCCGGATCGCTCTTTCAGCCCTTTGAGCTGACCAGCGTCAACCGCGAATTGACCGGGCAAGAGGTTACCGATGAAGTCTTTTCCGCGGTATCGTCCCCCGTGCGCGATTTGATTGAGCGCACCAAACTCTATGATTTTGTCCCGCTGCTGCAAGCGATGGACCTGGGCAGGGAAACCGACCTCACACCGCATACTTCCCGCGTGCTCGCCAGCCTGCCGCGCGAGGTGACCCATGAAGGCAAAGACGCCTTTTGGTCCATGGCGCTCGCCCTATCCTGCATGGGTGGCGCGGAGCTGACCGATTCCGTCGTGGAGACCACTATGGATGCGCTCGGCTGGGTCAATGACGATGGCACGGCGCTCTCCGGCGCCGACGTGCGGGAACTGTGTGCGGCGTCGTTGCAGCAATTGGCCGGGATAGGCGCCTATGGCGCCGAATCCGCCGCGCCGGTGGATCGGTTGGACATGTACCGAGCGCTCTTGCGCGGGTAGGCTACTCACTCGTGACTAATTCCGCTGACAACGCCGTAGAAGTAAAGCCCTCGTCCACCTCGCTGCATACCCAGCTGGTGCGTTTTATTTCCGTGGGCGTATTTACCGCCGCCATTGACTATGGTCTCACGCTGCTATTGACCTATCTGGGGCTGCACCGTTCCGCCGCCAAGGCCATCGGTTGGGTCTTTGGCACCATCGCCGCCTATCTAGCCAATGCGCGGTGGACCTTTGGGGCCAAGGTATCTGGCCGCACGGCCGCGACCGTGGGCATCTTGTACGCCTCGACCTTTGCGGTTCAAAACTTCCTGTACTGGGTGCTCAATGAGCCGCTTATGGCCCTCGGCTTTGAGGGGGCGGTGAAAGACACCATCGCCTTCGTCATCGCCCAAGGCGTGGCCACGGTGACCAACTTTGCCATTCAAAGGGCCTTTATTTTTAAGGAAAAATAGATGGCAGCAGCCTCCCCACGGACGTGGCGCGGCGCGGCCCAGCGGGCTTCGCGCTCGACCAGCCTGCGCGCGCAAAGCGCCAAGTTCGCGGTGACGGGGGCACTTGCCGCGCTTATCGACGTCTCCTTAACCTGGCTCCTGCAGATCGGCGTCGGCCTGCTGAGCGCCGATCCCGCGCGGGCGGTGGCCTTTGCCATCTCGCAGGGCACCGCCACCGTGGTGAACTTTACGGTGCAACGCTGGATTATTTTTAGGAAGGCGGGGGTCCGGGTCGTCGCCAAGCAGGATCCGTCCTAGCCCTGGTGCGGCCGGCGGAAATCTTCTTGGCGTCCGCGGTTGTGGAGCTTGAGCCATTCGATAAAGCCGGCCGGGTCGTGGCGCTGGACCAAGAAGAACCAGCCAAAGCGGGCAAATTCCTGGGGCAGTAGCTTGCGCATGCCGCGCTGCCACAGCAAGTAGCCGCGATTGCGGTAGGTGAAAAAGCGCTTGAACTCACCTTCTGGGTACTGGGTATGCATCTTGCCTCCCAGGATGGGCTTGAACTCATCCGATCCGTCCGGGTGCAGATAGCTGGTGGTCAGCGCCGTGCCGAAGGAGAGACCGGAATTAACCAGTCGACGGTGGTATTCCACCTCATCGCCGCGGATAAACAGCCGGTAGTCCGGCACGCCAATGATCTCCATGGCCGCGGCGGAAATCAGCGCACCGTTAAAAAGTGAGGCGATGCCGGGCAGGAAATCGCCCTCCAGCTCGTCCATCCGGCGGCGCCATACCAGCCCCTGGCGCAGGGGGAAGGCGAGGCGGCCGGGATCGGCAATATTGCATACCGCCGGGGAGACCTCATGCAGGTGGTTGGCCTCGGCCACCCGATATAGCTCCGCTAGTACCGCGTGATCGGCAGGGCGGCCGTCATCATCGGCACACCACACGGCATCGGCGCCCAAAGACAGCGCGGTGAGAAAACCCAACGCAAAGCCACCGGCGCCGCCCAGGTTGGTTTCCGAAGGCACGTAGACGCCCCGGTCACCCGCCATGGATTCGACGAGTTCGCGCACCGCATCTTCCGCGCCATTATCCACCACGACTACCCACTGCACGGGGTGGGTTTGGTGGACTACCTGTTCAAGCGAGGCCCGCAGTAGCTCGGCGCGCTGATGGGTAACAATGACGGCGGCGGTGGAACCGGTGGAAGTCAGGGTGGCAGTCATGGGTTCCATCTTGCCACCGGGCTGGGGCGGGCTAGCGCAGAAACACTCCGCGCAGCGGAAGCAAGATGCGAAAAAGAGTGCTGCTAGCTGTCGTTCGTATCCTCATTTTCAAAACGCTCGCGCAGGTCGCGCACGTACTCGCCCACCTCAGGGCCTTCGTATTCACCGACAACGTCAGAAACTTCGCCCACCGAGCGGATCTCGCCATGGTCGATCCACAGCGCGGTATTGCACAGCTGCGCCAAGAAGTCATTGGAGTGGGAGGCAAAGACCAGGATGCCGGAGCGCTTCACCAGCTCTTGCAGGCGCACACGGGCCTTGGCCATGAAAGCGGCGTCGACGGCGCCGATGCCCTCATCCAACAGCAAGATTTCCGGCTCAATGGATGTCACCACGCCGAGCGCCAAGCGCACGCGCATACCGGTGGAATAGGTGCGCAGCGGCATGGAGAGATAATCGCCGAGTTCAGAAAACTCCGCAATCTCATCCATCTTTTTCTTCATCTGCTTGATGGACTGGCCCAAAAAGAGGCCACGGATAATGATGTTGTCGTAGCCAGAGACCTCTGGGTCCATGCCTACGCCCAAATCAAAGACGGGGGCCACGCGGCCGCGCACATCGGCAGAACCACGGGTTGGTTCATAAATGCCAGACAAAAGGCGCAGCAAGGTGGACTTGCCGGCGCCGTTATGGCCCACCAAACCCACGCGGTCGCCCTCGCGCAGGTGCAGGTTAATATCCTTTAGCGCCTCCACCACGACGGTGTTCTGGGCATTTTTGCCAATGGCGCCGCCGGCGGAAGAAAGCATGGCCTTCTTGAGCGAGCGAGATTTGGCATCAAAGATGGGAAAGTCCACGCACGCGTTATACGTATCAATCGAGACCATCAGTCTGTATCCTTTCGAGGAATCTCAGGAAGTGCAGGGCGTGGGCTTAAACCCAGTAGCTGACGCGGAAGCGCCACTTGCGCATGACCAAGCCGGCGATGAGCAGGCCGAGAACGGTGCAGCCAATGACGATCCACCAGTGGTAGGCGGCCACCGGCTCACCGATCATGGGCGCACGGACGATTTCCAGGTAGTGGTAGAGCGGGTTGATTTCCGCGATGCGGGCGCGGCTGGACACCGCCCCGCCCTGGTCCTTCAAGGTATTGGTCATCCACACAATGGGGGTGACGTAGAACAGCAGCTGGGTGAGTGCTTCTAGCAGCGGGGCGACGTCACGGAAGCGGGTAGCGATGATGCCAAAGAACATCGTGACCCATACGCCGTTGACCAACAGCAATGCCAAACCAGGGATAAACAGGAAGAACTCCCAGCCTAGGCTGCGCGGGAAGATAAGGATAAGCAGCAACCAGATGATGAGGTTATGGCCCAAAAACAGTGTCTGGCGCCACACCAAGCGGTAAACATGCACCGACAGCGGGGCGGGGAGCTGTTTAATCAAGCCCTCGTTGTCAATGAAGACGGTGGAGCCTTCCTTGATGCAACCCGAGATGAAGGTCCACATAATAAGGCCCACGGTGACGTGGGGGAGGAACTCCGCGACGGGAATCTGGAAGAGCATGGAATACAACAGGCCCAAGGCAAGGGCCATCACGCCGGTGGCGATGGTGATCCAAAACGGGCCCAGGACAGAGCGGCGGTAGCGCTGCTTAATATCTTGAATGCCCAGTTTGAACCACAGCTCGCGCTGCTGTGCACCCTGCGCCAGGTCCGCGAAGGCGGCCTTGAGGGTCTCGGACTGGGACGCTGGGGTGGCCTCGCCGTCTGGCTGGGAGGTCATGCGGGCGATATCAGCGCGCAGTTGATTGTTATCTTGCACGCTCAACACCCTAGCGCGCGGGCTGGGCAAACGGGAACTACACGCCGCCAGCCTGCGAAAACAACGGTATCCAGCGAAAATTCAGATTTGGGAAACTTGGGCCAAACGCGTATACAGTAGGGAACCGACCGCCACTGTGTGGCGATGCCTAGCGCGATAAAGAAGGGGACCGTAATGCCAGCAGGAGCTTCGGCACACTACGACGTATTCAGTGTGCGCGGTTTATACACCGGGCTATCTGATGGTTGGACCTACCTCAACGCGCACGCGGTCCCCCAAATTTCTGAGCGCGTCGCCTCCGGCGTGGCGCGCTCCTTCCGGATGTCCACCGCAGTGGCCACCCAGGAGGGCCCAGGCGGCGCCCACTCTGCCACTCCCGCGCCGGGCCGTTTGGAAGGCGATGGTAATTACACCGCCGCACGCATGGCTGTAGCGGATCTGACCGGGTCCAAGGCGGACCGCGTGGTGCTTGGCCCGTCCTTGCCCGTGTTGTACCAGTCCTTGGCGCACGCGGCCCGCCCGCTGTTGGGCAGCAACTCTTCGGTGGTGCTCTCCAAGCTGGATCCACCGTCTTTGTACTCGGCATTTTCTGAGGTCAAGGCAGAAACCCGCTGGGCCCAGCCAGACTTGGGCACGGGTGAGCTGCCAGGTTTCCAATTTGCCGAGCTTGTCGATGGCTCCACGCGCCTCGTTGCCTTCTCCGCCGCGCACGAGCTTTTGGGCACGGTATCCCCGGCCGCCGAGATCATTGACACCGTCCATGAGCGCTCCCGCGCCTGGACGCTTCTCGACGTCTCCGCGATCGCTCCCTACCGCCCCATCAACTTTGATGATCTCGGCGCCGATATCTTGGGCCTCGACCTGGGGCTGCTGGGCGGACCGCAGCTAGCGGCGCTTGTCTTCCGCGATACCCGCATGTTCCGCCGCCTCGACGCCCTCGATCCGGTGCATACCGGCAAGGGTTCTCGCAAGCTGGAAACACCCATTTCCTCTGGCTTGGCCGGCGGTGTCGGACCGCTCGTGGACCATCTTGCCGCCCTCGCCGGTGGGGAGAGCGGCTCGCGCCGCAAGCGCCTGCGCACCTCCATGGATGCGCTCAGCGTCTACTTGGAGGATCTGCGCGCTGACCTCTATTCCTTCTTGAGTACCCTGCCCGCCGTGCATATTCTTGGCGTGACCGGGGAGGCTGCCGCGGGCGCCTCCGACGATCGCCTGCCGCGCCTCACCTTCGCGGTAAAGGGGGTTCCGGCCGAGACGGTTTACAAGCGCCTCTTTGATAACGGACTTGTTACCACGCTTGCCCCGCAGACCCCGTTGCTTACGGAGATGGGCGTGGAAGAAATTGGCGGCGCCGTTACTGTTGCGCTCGGCCCCTTCAACACCTATCACGACGTTGAGCATCTCATCCGCGTCGTAGCCTCGCTGGCTTAAACGGTAAGCACCAAGGTGCCGGTGACCTCGCCGCTGTCTAGGGCGGTGTGGGCCTGGGCGGCGTCGGCAAGCGGGTAAGTAGCATGCAGCGCGTGCTTTACGCGGCCGTCTTCCAGCATGGGCCATATATTTTCTACCGTGCCCGCCACAATCTGTGCCTTGTCTTCTAAGTCGCGGGCGCGCAGCGTCGTGCCCTGGATGGTCAGGCGCTTGGGCAGCATGGCGCCCAAGTTGATTTCCGCCTTGGTACCGCCTTGCATGCCAATGATGATGAGCTTGCCGTCCTTAGCCAGGCACTTCATATTCTTTTCCAGATATTTCGCGCCGATGATGTCCAAAATGACATCGCAGCTTCCCTTCAACTCTTCTACGAAGTCCTGCTCCTTATAGTCGATGAGAATATCGGCACCCAGCTCGCGGCAACGCTCCAACTTCTCCTGCGACCCGGCCGTCACCGCCACCTCTGCGCCGAGGGCCTTGGCTACCTGAATGGCAAAAGTGCCAATGCCGCCGCCTCCGCCATGGATGAGGACGCGCTGGCCCTCGTGAAGGCCTGCCTCAATGCCCAGGTTGGACCACACGGTGCATCCGACCTCAACCACCGCTGCAGTTTCCTCGACGCTCAACCCCTTGGGCACGGGAAGCAGCTGGCCCTGCGGAACCGCGACGTATTCGGCGTAGCCACCACCGGCAAGCAGGCAGCCCACCTCGGTGCCTACCTCCCAGTTCGTATCCCCGGCATCGGCAATGGTGCCTGCTGCTTCTAAGCCCAAGATTTCGGACGCTCCCGGTGGCGGCGGATAGGCACCCATCGTTTGCAAGATATCGCCGCGGTTAACGCCGGCCGCCTGCACCTTCACAAGCACTTCGCCTGGACGCAGCTGTGGGACAGCGACTTCGTGGAGCTCTAAGGACCGACGATCCTGCGGGTCGGTCTGAACGATGGCCTTCATGTGTGTTGTAGTCATGGATCCAATCTAACGAACCCTGTGTGTCCTGTGCCACGAAAATCGGAGTAACCTACTGCGACATTCGGTGTTGCAGGTGGCTTTTTGGGAAACCGGGCTATCTATTTAGTACACTGACCAAGTTGCTTCGTAGACACGATGAGTGTTTTCGAAGAACACCATGGAGACGTGGCAGAGCGGCCGAATGCACCGGTCTTGAAAACCGGCGAGGTAATACCTCCGCGGGTTCAAATCCCGCCGTCTCCGCAGCTGCCTAAGCTTCCTTTCTAAATTAAAGGAGCATAGAAGCTTATAGCTTCTGAGTGAGAGAGTGCAGTATTAAGGCACCCTACCGATCCGGTAGGGTGCCTACTCACGTTTTGGGACGGATGCGCCGAGAGGCAGTGAAAATTAAGTCCACGGCCAGTCAGCGTTTACATTGAGCTCCTACCTTGAGGTACGGACTTTCAAACACCGTTAACGTCGAGGCGACTATGACAAGTTGCATTTCCTACTTGGCAGAGGACCAGATACCGGCATCGTATGACTGGCTATGGAGCGGGCTAGGAGCCGTCATCGTTATTGGGCTGTTGGTCTTTTGGTTGGCCTCTCTCATTTCCATCATCCGTTCGGGATATAGCGTTGGCGTCAAGGTATTGCTGGTGATGGCGGCATTTGCCTACCCATTCCTCGGGCCACTTGTATGGTTCCTTTTTGCGCGAAATAAGGAGCATAAGACCAAAATCGACCGTTAGGCTGCGGTCTTGCCAAGGGGCATTCGGTTACTGCTGCTCGAGCCAGGAATTGATGCCGCCGCGCAAGGAGACGACGTGGGGGAAGCCGCGTTTGCGGAGGACATCGACGGCTTGGGCGGAGCGGATGCCGCTGGCGCAATAGATAACGGCCGCAGCATCTGGTTCGATGTCAGGATCTTCGCCGGCGAGGATGCGGTCGAGCTCAAAGTGTGCGGAATTGGGGATCGCGGATTGGGCACGCTCGGGGGAGGTGCGGACGTCGATAAGCGGGGCGTGCGGGGGAATCTCGCGGACCTCGGGGGCGTCGGCAGGCTGGGTTGGTTGTGCGCCGGTGGGCTGGAGGGGAATGTATTCCCAGGTACCCGATAGGGCGTCGAAGTAGCCGAGCGTGCCGATGAGTGGGGTGCCCACGCCGGTGATGAGTTTGAGGGCTTCGAGCGCCATCGCTGAGCCGACAACGCCGACCACTGGGCCTAGGACTCCGGCCTGCGAGCAGGAAGGAACCTCGCCGGGTGCGGGAGCTGTAGGAAAGACATCCTCGTAGACGGGGCCGTGGCCGGACCAGAAAACGCTGAGTTGGGCATCGAAGCCCAGGATGGAGGCCCATACGTGCGGGATGCCGAGCTCGTGGGCAGCCCAGGAGCTGAGGTAGCGCGCGTCGAAGTTATCGGTGCCGTCGAGGATGAGGTCGCAGCCGCGCAATTGTTTTAGTGCCGTCGCCGATTCGAGGCGGCCGTGGCAGGTGATGTCCACCTCTGGATTGAGTGCGCGGACGGCGGCCGCGGCGGACTCCGTCTTCGGTGTGCCGATGGCGGCGGTGGTGTGGATGACTTGGCGGTGCAGGTTGGAGGGGGAGACCACGTCGTCGTCGAAAAGCGAAATGCGGCCCACACCCGCTCCGGCGAGGTAGAGCAGGGCCGGGGAGCCCAGGCCGCCGGCGCCAATGACCGCTACGTGGGCGCCGCTGAGCTTGCGCTGGCCCTCCTCGCCCCAGAGCGCTTCCTGGCGGGCATAGCGGATGCTCATTCCAGGCCCACCCAATTGGTGGAGCCATCGCCGTGGCTTTGCTCCTTCCAGATGGGGACCTCTGCCTTGACGCGATCGGCGCATTCCTCGGCGGCACGGAATGCATCGCCGCGGTGCGCGGCGGCAGCTACTACGGCAAAGGCGAGGTCGCCTACCTTGAGATCCCCCGTGCGGTGGGCGGCCCACAGGCGCACAGGGTGGTTGGCTGCGACGGAATCGGTGACGTCTTGCAGCTTCTCTGGCGCGGATGGGTGGGCGCTATAGGAAAGCAGGGTGACATTCGGCCGGCCGCCATCGTGATCGCGCACAACCCCTTCAAACGTGACTACAGCACCCATGGCGGCCGTGGCGGCCTCTTCTTTGGCAGCGGCAAGGAGGGACTCAAGGGGTTGATCACTCAGAAGCGTGTCGATGGTGCACCCGGTTTGCTCGGCCACATAGGAGGGATCAGTGCTCATGTTTTCCTTCTAACATATCGACGATCGGAACGATTAATTCTTCCAAAACCGCGCAGCCGTCTTTTACCCCGCCGGTAGAACCGGGAAGCGTCATGGCAAAGGTGGAGTCATTGACGCCGGCAATGGCGCGAGAAGCTACCGCGGTGGGCACGGTTTCCAATCCCTTCTGCCAGAAGGCCACCGCGATGCCGGGCAGCTCGCGGGTGATATGTGGGGCGACGGCCTCTACCGTGCGGTCATCGTGCGTCAGCCCGGTGCCGCCAGAGGTCAGGATGACCGCGGGCTTTTCGGCGAAGGCGGCGGCAACGGCGGCGGCGATCTCGGCATCGGGGACGATGCGCGCGCCGGGACAGTCAAAGCCCTTGCGGCGCAAGAAATCCACCGCGATGGGGCCGGAGCGGTCGTCGTAAATGCCCGCGGCAGCGCGGGTAGAGGCGACGATGACGATGGCGGTGCGCTGTGGACTCATAGTGGGTAAACCTCCACTTCCTGGCCTTTTTCTAGGTGTTGACCGGCAGGGATGCGGATGAGATGGGTAGCGTCTGCCGCTTGGGCGAGCAGGTGGGAGCTGGCACCACCGAGGATATGGGCGCGGGAATCGACGCGCCCGCGGCGAAATTGATCCCTGTGCGGAAGGCCCTCGATGCCCGCGGCAAGAGGGACGCAGAATGGCTCCGGTTCCCAACCGAGCGCAGGGGCAACGAAGAGGCGGAAACTTACCAATGTGGAAACGGGGTTTCCCGGCAGGCAGATCACCGGCGTGCCGCGGAATGAGGCGATGCCCTGCGGGCCGCCGGGCTGCTGGTCCACATGGCCGAACCAGCCATCGAGCACCTGGCGGACTACTTCAAATTTCCCGGCGGAGATTCCGCCTGAGGTAATGATGGCGTCCGGGCGGTGGTGCGCGATGGCTTCCGTGAAAGCGCGCTCTAGGGCCTGTGGGTCATCGTTGGTAGTAATATAGCCCGCGACGTCGATGCCGACGCGGCCGGCCATTGCCGTTAAGAGTGGCGCATTAGCATCCGGAATGGCGGCGCTGCCGTGGCCGATCTCGGCGCCGCCGGTGCAGATGAGGATGCGGGCGGGGCGGTAGACCTCTACCTCGGCGATTCCTTGGGAGGCGAGGGCGGCCAAGCGCACAGGGGTGAGTTTATCGCCGCAGGCGGCAAGGAGGGCGCCTTCTTCCAGATCGGAGCCGGTGCGGCGGATGAATTGGCCTGGCGAGGTCTCTGGCACGGTGATGCGGCCGCCCGGGGCGAGGAATTCTCGTGGTTCGCAGCGCTCGATGGGCACGATGGCTGCAGTTCCTTCCGGCACCTTGGCGCCGGTCATGATGGGGCAGGCGCTGGCAAGTGGGCCGTCGAGAACCTGGGCGGGCTCAGTGCCGGCCGCGATGGTGGGGCCCACCGGGTAGGTCCCGGCCGCACACTGCGGGAGGGCGTAGCCATCCATCTGGGAGTTATCAAAGCGAGGGGAGGGGAACCCGGCGTGGATATCCGCAGCCAGAACCATATCCTGCGCCTGGGTGAGGGGCACGGTGGTGGCTTGGCGTGCGGGCAGGGCCGCTGCGACCTCGCGCGCGTGAGTCTCGGGTGTGCGCATGGCGGCTAGTTTACCCGCGGTCTCGACATGACATGGGCGTGCGGGGCATAGTAGAGGGCATGTTGACCGTTCACTATTTCGCCGCCGCCCGCGCCGCTGCGGGCGTGGCTTCTGAGCAGGTAGAAGCCCCCGCCACCTTGGGTGATCTGGTGGCGCAGCTGAGCGAGGAGCATACCGGCACCACCGAGGCCGGCATGAGCCTGAAGGAGGTCTTGGGGCGCTGTAGCTTTCTTATCGACGGCGCCGGGAACACCGCCATGGATTCCCCACTGGCTGGCGTTACCCGGGTGGACGTCCTGCCGCCGTTTGCGGGCGGCTAATCGCGCTGGCGCAGCGGACTGGTAAAGAAATTGATGACGCTGCTGACGATGGAGAGCACGATGGCGCCGATAATCGCCGCACCCCACGAATCGATGACGAGGTGTCCGATTCCGAGGTCAAGCGTATTGAGCGCCCATTCCACAATGATGAGCGCCGCGCCGTTAATGACTAGGGAGAACAGCCCAAGCGTCAAGCAGGTCAGCGGCGCGCCAAGGACACGCAACACCGGCATGACCACTGCATTAATGATGATGAAGACGATGGCAATGGCGATGAAGTTTCCGGTTTCGGCCGGGGTGATGGTGATGCCGGGAATGACGGTGACTACCGCCCACAGTGCCACCGCGATGGCAAAGACGTTCAGGGCAAAGTTAATGAGTGAGCGCATTTAGCCTCCTATGATTGCGTTCCACGCCTGCAGCAGGGTGTCGGTTTCTTCCTCGGTGGTTACGGTAATGCGTAGGCCTTCGCTAAATGCCCGCACGAGCACGCCGCGTTCGGCCAGGCGAGCGGCCACCTCCTGCGGGGTACCAAGGCGGGCCAGATTCGCGGCCGGCAACCAGACGTGGTTTGCCTCGGAATGCGGCACTCCCCAGTCCTGCAAGGCTTCTTCTAGGCGCTCGCGCTGGGCGACGGCCTCATCGGTGCGCTCCCGCAGCGAATCCTGCGCCGCCAGTGCCGCGCGCGCACCAACCTGCGCCACGGTGCTGGCGGAGAAGGGGATGGCCACCTTATTGAGGGCCTCAATAATATTTTCCGGGCCAAAGGCATAACCGATGCGCACCCCGGCCAGGCCATAAGCCTTTGAGAAGGTGCGCAGGCACACCAGGTTGGGATAGGTGCCCACCAGCTCCGTACCCAGCGGAATATTGGTGGCACGGTTGTATTCGATATAGGCCTCGTCGAGGGCAACGAGGACGTCGGCAGGCACGGCATCCATGAAGGCGGCGAACTCCTCCTTGGTCACCGTGGTGCCGGACGGGTTATTGGGATTGCACACGAAGATAAGCCGGGTCTTGTCCGTAATCTTGTCCGCCATGGCCGGCAGATCCACGCGCTGGTCTGCACCTAGCGGAACCGGGATGGGGTGGGCGCCGACTACCTGGGCGAAGATGGGGTAGGCCTCGAAGGAGCGCCATGGGAAGAGAATTTCATCGCCCGGAGTGGCGGCAATTTCTACCAACTGTTGGCACAGCGCGGACGATCCGGTGCCCACCGCAACCTGTCCATAATCCACACCCAGGTGCGCGGCGAGGTCCTCGCGCAGCGCGGTGGCCGCAATATCCGGGTAACGGTTGGCCTTCGTCACGGCCTCCGCCATGGCCGCGGCCGCCTCCGGCAGCGGCGGGTGCGCCGCCTCGTTAGAGGAGAGCTTGAGCGCGTCATCATTGCGCGCACCGGCGACGTAGGCGGGGATGGCTTTCAGGTCTGGGCGAATCATGCCTCCCACTTTAGGGCCTGCATCTTTGCTGCGGGCGCGAAAGCAGGGGGCTAGTTTGGCAGCGGCGGGGCAGGCAGGTATTCTCAAACGAGGTTCCTTGCGAACCGTGGAGATGTGCCAGAGCGGCCGAATGGGGCTCCCTGCTAAGGAGTTGACCCTTCTGGGGTCCGGAGGTTCGAATCCTCTCATCTCCGCCATCTAATCCCGAGCGTGCGAGCTCGGGATTTTCTCATTTCAGGTGGCGGCGCAAAGCTCTGGTTAAGGGTTAAGAATTCTGCTATTAGCGCTGGTACGCGGCGCAGCGGCGGAAGAGCACGAGCATGCCGGTGCCGAAGATAAAGCTTCCGGTAAATGCCGCAGCACGCAAAGAAGTGACCTCGTGGAAGAGGGCGGGCACCAAGAGAATGGCGATAACAGAGCTAATAACTCCGAGGACGAGGATACAAATCGTTGTGATAGGCCCAGGTGTGGATGGTTGCGGCATGGCGGGGTGTCCTTTCATCAATAAGTCCTGATGAAAATAACTTTAAGTTAACCTCCTAGGAGGTGCAATAGGAAGCGAGAAAGCGCCTTAGAGCCGGTCGGGGGTTAGGGACGCAAGGCGGGAAAGACCTCGTCGCGCAAGAGGTGGGCGAGCTCGCGGTCCGGGTTGGTGGGGTCGACCCACGCGATTTCGGCAATTTCTGCGGCAGCGCGGGCAAGGACGGGGCGCGGATAAGTAAAGATGCGTCCGCGCACGGTCTCGCCGGGTTCGTTGGCGGCCGGGGCATCGAAGGTCCCGAGTGGGGATAGCTCAGGGAGGCGGACATCAACGCCGATTTCCTCTGCGACCTCGCGGGCCGCGGCCTGTACTGGGGTTTCGCCGACCTCTAGCTTGCCGCCGGGCAGCTGGAACTTGGTGGAAGACTCCTTGCGCACGGTGAGGACATGGCCAAAGGAATTACGGAAAACTACGGCGGCAACTTCAATCATGTGCCCGACTATAACTCGCGGCAGCGGATTAATTCAGAAAGCCTGGTACCCACTCGCGCCCACACACAGACCGTCGGGCTTATCACGACGCGGATGGCAAATGAATATAAAGTGGTACCCATGAGTGACTCGAGGTTTCCCCGCTCGGTGTTCGCGGTTGGCACCGACCCTGATCCGCGTTTCACGCTTGCTAATGAACGCACGTTCTTGGCATGGATCCGCACCTCCCTGGCTTTGATTGCTGGTGGCGTGGCGCTGGAGGCCTTTGACGTGCCCCTGCCGGCTGAATTGCGCTCTGCAGTGTCGGTATTTATGCTGGTCGTCGCCATTATTCTGCCGCTCGTGGCATGGGTGCATTGGAAGCAGTCCGAACGCGCGATGCGCGAGGAACGCCCGTTGCCCTTTAGCTTTGCCATCCCGGTGCTCGTCGTGGCGATCATGGTGGTAGCGGGCGCGCTTGTAGTGGGCGAGTTCCTTGGCTAGCCCACTTTTTGATCCCGGCCTGCAGCCCGAACGCACCCGCCTATCGTGGCAGCGCACCCTTCTGGCGTTGTCCTTGGTGGTGCTGGGGGTAATGCGGGCGGTAAGCGTGCACGTCTTCTTGCCACTGGTCTTCCTGGCCGCCGGCGTTGTGGCGTTGGCCTTGGCTGTGTGGCAGCGTGCCGCGCTTGTCGACGCCGCCTTGTCCACCCACCGCTCCCTCCCCCACGCCATCATCCTTGTGAGCACCGCGGGGCTCGTGTCCCTGCTGGCTGCCTTCGCGCTGTGGGGGCTCTTCTTCTAGGTTTTCACCCGGCCTGGGAAGCCGCGGCGCTGTATATTATGCCTATGCCTAAATCCCTATCTCTCCCTCTTGCCGTCCTCGCGGTGACCGCCGTTGCCGCCTTGAGCGGCTGTTCCAATTCCACTGACTCCACCGAGGCCGCGGATAAGCCGAATTTCACCGGCACTGCCCCGAGCTCCTCTGCGGCGGCCGCTTCCGATACAGAGGCCGAGTCTCAGTCCTCGGCCACGGACTCCCCGGCAGAAGAAACCACCACCGAAGCCGCAGCGGATAAAGATGAAAACGATGCAGACAAGGACGCCGAGGGCGGCGGGAAAAATAAGATCATCCCGGTAGAGGCGCTCGATTCCCTGTGGGTACCGGCGTTGTGCGATAACCAAGCTGGCAACCTAGAAGGCGGCTTTTTGCCGGAAAACCTGAAGGCCGGCTACCCCCATGCGATGGCTGGCCTGAAACGGAATCAGGACGATACGCCAAAGGGCGCCTACGCGGATATCAACGGTGATGGCAGGGACGAAGCCGTTATTACCTACGTCTGTAATAAGGGCGGTACGGGGTGGCCGGATAACTTGCTGATCTATGACAACGACCTGAATTACCTCACCAAGGTGGATGATTGGGAACGCGAGGGAATGCCACCCGCGCGTGGGCATATCCAGCAGCTGCAGTGGACCAAAGATACGGTCACCGTTACCTGGCGTGCCTATGCTGACGATGACCCGGCCTGCTGCGCTACTGAAGAATTCACCGGAAACCTCACGTTGGACGGGGATAGGCCGCACCTTGCGGTAACCGGTCACCGGCAGGTTGCCGGCTAGCGGCATTCCCTGCATCATGGCGTAGTCTAAATGGGCTGTAATTAATACTCAGGGAGCGAAATCCCAGAGGCAAGAAAGGCAGGCAGGGCGATGGCGGAGACCACCGAGCAGGCTAGCGATATCGTCGAAGCGTGGCTGAAACAAGAAGACGCCATCGATCCACAAAAGGCCCCGCGCCTGCAAGAACTTTTGGATAGGGTGCCGCTGCAGGATCTCATCGCCGTCGTCGAGCGGCAAAATGCCATCCGCGCGGCGCTGGCCCTGCGCCTGTTGCCGCGCCAAAAATCGATCGCCGTCTTTGATGCCCTCGATGCCAAGCACCAGGCGGATATCATCGATGAGCTGGGCAATTCCGATGTCTATGAGTTCTTCGATGAGCTCGATCCGGAAGACCGCGTGGCCTTGTTGGACGAGCTGCCCGCGGAAATTGCGGACCGCCTGCTGCGCTCGCTGACTCAATCCAAGCGCGATGTCACAGGCGTGGTGCTGGGCTATGACAAGGGCTCGGTGGGCCGCCGCATGTCGCCCGAGGTTCCCGTCATCCACCCAGAGATGAGCGTAAAGGATGCCCTGTACAAGCTGCGGGAAATCGCACACGAGCTAGAGACCATTTATACCGTGCCCATTACGCGCGAGGATCGGCGCTTGGTGGGCGTGGTCAGCCTGCGCGAGATTTTTACTGCCGATGCCGCTCTCACCATGGCCGATATTATGCAGGAACCCGTCTTTGCCCAGGCCGGCGATGATGCGGAGGAAACCGCCCGGTGGTTCCTGCCACTGGATATGCTCGCGCTGCCCGTCGTGGATGAGTCGCACCGCCTTGTCGGCCTGCTGACGTGGGATGACGCCACCGATATCGTGGAGGAAGAAGATAGCGAGGACTCTGCTCGCGCCGGCGGTACCGAGGCCCTCCAGCAGCCGTACCTGTCCACTCCGCTGCTCAAGCTGGTGCGTTCGCGCATCGTGTGGCTGCTTGTGCTGGCCGTCTCTGCGCTGCTGACGGTGCAGGTACTCGATTCCTTCGAAGACACACTGGCCAAGGCCGTGGTTCTCTCGCTATTTATTCCGCTGCTGACCGGCACCGGCGGTAATACCGGCAACCAGGCGGCTACCACGGTGACGCGTGCCTTGGCGCTGGGCGACGTCCGCACGCGCGACCTTCTCGCCGTCATGTGGCGCGAGCTGCGCGTCGGCATGCTGCTCGGCGCCGTGCTAGGACTAGCCGGCCTGGCGCTGGCCACCCTGGTCTATGGCCTAAGCATCGGCCTCGTCATCGGCTCGACGCTGTTTTTGATCTGTTCCATTTCCGCGACCGTCGGCGGGCTTATGCCCATCGTGGCTAAGACCATCGGCGCCGATCCGGCGGTCTTTTCCAACCCCTTCATTTCTACCTTCTGCGACGCCACGGGCCTGATTATCTACTTCCTGATTGCCAAGACCGTGCTGGGCATCTAGCACACCTCCCTGCGGTTCGGGGGTGGGGAAGTGGTGGGGACATTTCCGGTTTCAGGCAGGTGCGATGTGTGCTCTATGGGGGTGCGGGGGTGCTTGCGTGTGGCGGGATATGGTTTCTGCGTCACATGTTTTGTATGGTCAGTGCATGCTTCGCAGTGAACTGGATAACTTTCGGTCTGCTGCCTCGGCCTAGCTAATAAACTGGGAAATACGGAGCATAACCCACAGCACAATCCCCTCTAAGTGAAGGAGCGCGCGGTATGACCACCCCGCATACTCACGAATCTACCGCCCACACCGAAGGTGACGAGGCCCCCGGAGCGCCGCGCAGCGAGTGGCGCCGCCAGTTCATCGGCCTCTTCATTGGCTTGGGCTTGGCCGTACTGGTCTTCTTTATCTTCCCCTCGAATGCGATCGAGACCGTACAGGGCTCCGCGGGTGCAGATCCGGAAGCCGAGTACACGCTCAGTGCCATCCGCACCGTCGCCGCAGTAACCATCTTGATGGGTGTGTGGTGGATGACGGAGGCCATTCCGCTCGCCGCCACCGCGCTGCTGCCGCTGATCATCTTCCCGCTCGCCGGTGTGGGCACGATTAAGGAAGTAGGCGCCCCATACGCGTCCGCCACCATTTTCTTGTTCATGGGTGGCTTCCTGATTGCGCTTGCCCTGCAGCGCTGGAACCTGCACCGCCGCCTAGCGCTATACGTGGTGAAAATCATCGGCACCTCGCCCAAGCGCCTGATCTTGGGATTCATGCTGGCTACCGGCTTTTTGTCCATGTGGGTATCTAATACCGCCACGGCAGTGGTGATGCTGCCGATCGGTACCTCGGTGCTCGCGCTGACCGCGGAAACCGTAGGTGGTTGGGATAAGCAAAAGAAGTTTGCCACGGCACTGATGCTCGGTATCGCGTATTCCGCCTCCATCGGTTCGCTGGGTACGCTCATCGGCACCCCGCCGAATGCCTTCCTCAATGCATATATGGCCGATACCTGGGGCGTGACCCTCGGCTTCGGCCGGTGGATGGCGGTCGGTGTGCCGCTCGCCGTGATCTTCTTGCTGATTGCCTGGGCCCTGCTTATCACCATTTTCAAGCCGGAGATGAAGGATATTCCAGGCGGGCGCGAGCTCATTAACGACGAAATTAAGGCACTCGGCCCCTGGACCCGCCCTCAGATCATGACCGGCATCATCTTTGTCCTCGCCGCCGCAGCCTGGGTTACCCTGCCTTTGGTCCTCAAGAAATTTGAGAATTATGACGATGCCATCGTGGGTATCGCCGCCGGCACCTTGCTCTTTATCCTGCCCGCGGATAACCAGCGCCGCATCCGTTTGCTGGACTGGAAGACGGCCAATGAAATGCCGTGGGACGTCCTCCTGCTCTTCGGCGGCGGCCTGTCGCTGTCCTCGGTCTTTAATTCCTCCGGCCTGTCCCTGTGGATTGGTGAGATGGCCAAGGGGCTAAGCGTCCTGCCGGTTGTCCTCATCGTCTCTGCCGTGGCTGCGCTGGTGCTCTTCCTGACGGAGATCACCTCCAATACCGCGACGGCGGCTACGTTTATCCCGATTATGGGTGGTGTTGCCGTGGGCGTGGGGCTTACTGCCGATGGCGATATCAACGTCCTTCTCCTCACCATCCCGGTGGCCCTCGCGGCAACCTGCGCATTCATGCTTCCTGTCGCTACCCCGCCGAACGCCATTGCCTATGGTTCTGGCTACGTCAAGATTGGCGAGATGATCAAGGGTGGCCTTGGCCTCAATATCATCGGCATCTTCCTCATCACGCTGACGGTGTACTTGCTGGCAGTGCCAATCTTCGGCCTGTCCATTTAAGATTAGGAGCTTCGTAGCCATTCCCTAATGAAAAACGTTACCATTAGGGAATGGCTACACCCGTTACTGTACTGTCCGGATTTTTGGGCAGCGGAAAAACCACGCTCTTGAACCACCTGCTTGCCAACCGCGAAGGGCGCAAGCTTGCCGTCATCGTCAACGACTTCTCCGAGGTAAATATCGATGCCGCCATCGTTGCTGGCGAAGGGCACCTCGAGCGCGGCGAGGACCGCTTTGTCGAGCTATCCAATGGCTGTATCTGCTGCACCCTGCGCGAAGATCTCATCGAATCCGTAGGTAAGCTGGCCCGCTCCGGCCGCTTCGATCAGATCGTCATCGAGTCCACTGGTATTTCCGAGCCTATGCCCGTGGCCGCCACCTTTGAATGGGAGTTTGCGGACGGCACCACGCTTGCCGACGTCGCCCCTATTGACACCATGGTCTCTCTCGTGGATGCTTCCACCTTTCTTGATTACCTGCGTCGCGGCAAGAGCCTCGCGTCCGAGAATATTGAGGCCACACCCAGCGATGATCGCACCGTGGCGGACCTACTCGTGGACCAAGTCGAGTTTGCTGACCTCATCCTTGTTACCAAGACCGATCTGGTTGATGCTGCCGAAACCGAACGCGTCATCGCGACCGTTCGCGCTATGAACCCCCGTGCTCGAGTCGTAATGGTCACCGATGGTGCCATTGACCCACGGCTGGTCCTTGATGCCCACCTGTACGACGCCGCCACTGCCGCGACTTACCATGGCTACGCCGAGGAGCTGGCTAAGCCGCACACGCCCGAAACCGAGGAATATGGCATTTCCTCCGTCGTTTTCCGCGCCGACTGCCCCTTTAACCGCGACCGTCTGCTCGCCGCCCTTCGTGCCAGTACCGGCCTGGTGCGCTCTAAGGGGTATTGCTGGCTCGATACCGATCTTCAACTCGCCCACGCTTGGCAGCAGGCTGGGCCTAACCTTCAAATCCTGCCCGCTTCGCTCTGGGCTGCAAATGATGTGACGCCCGGTACCGAAATTGTCCTTATCGGTATCGACTTCGATCACCGGTCCACCCTCAGGGCGCTTCAGGGTGCCTTGCTTTCCGACGTCGAAGTTGCCGCCCTCATCGCTTCCTAATTGCCTCCGTTTCCGTCAGGTGAACGGCGGGTGAACAGGCGATTTGTTAGTTTTCCGGACCGTGGGTATAGTAAATTCTCGTTGCACAGCAGAGCACACGCACTGCTTACCAACGGTCTGCGCCCGTAGCTCAACGGATAGAGCATCTGACTACGGATCAGAAGGTTGGGGGTTCGAATCCCTCCGGGCGCACAAATGTCATGAGTCGCGACATGTTTGACAGATGAGTCGCGACATCGTTAACAAACCGGCATTCCAGTTGCTTTTTGTTCTGGGGTGCCGGTTTCTTCGAACAGGCGAGCAGTGCCAGGGCGCATCGTTCCAAGCAGCAGTACCAAGACGCCGTAAGAACACCTACGTCTGACGGGCGGAGCCCTTTCCCTCTTGGGCTCTAGAAGGTGCCTTAGGCCCTGAATGGCCGCACTCTATTTCGACGCCACCGGATTGGCGTACAGCTTTGACGATGGCCATATTGCGGTTAGGACTGTTCATAGTGTCAAACATGTCCCGACTCACCAGTCAAGCATCACCCGACACGGTAAGGTAGCCCTAAGCGTCAAATATGTCGCGGCTGATCTGTCAAGCATCACGACGATTCCCTCAGGCACAGACTGTCAAATATGTCATGAACTCAGACACCTCCGGGCGCACAAAATCAGCCGCCTTCGGGCGGCTTTTCTTGTATCTTAGCCCGCCTCACCCAGGTCTCGATCTATGAAGTCTTCCTCGCTTGTTTCCGGCCTCATTGCCGGCGCCATCCTTGGCTTAATGCTGTGGCTGGGCTCTGGCATGTTCTGGCTCTTTTTGGCCGGCTTGGCCATCGGCATCGCCGCAGCCCCGCTTCTAAAGCTGGCCGCCGATCCTTCCCGTTCGCGCAAGCGCCGCGATAGTTCCTTCCGTGACTAGTTCTACACAAGTCTCACCCAATCCACTTATAAAATGCAGGACACGTATAAAATATTTCCAGCAACCTTCCAGACAGACTTAGTAGAAAAAGAAAGTCTTTATTAACAAGGGGAGCGCGGTGACGCGTTCCCCTCCGTCTTGAAGGAGAACGCTAGGTGTTAGCACCCTCGCGCATTGTAGGGCTCGATATAGCCCGCTCACTTGCGATTATCGGCATGATAGTTTTGCATATGGCCTCCTTGGTGTGGCATACCAAGGTCATTTTAAATGGCCTGCCCGCCGCACTATTCGCCGTTCTGGCCGGCGTCACGTTGATGCTTATTTCCCGCGATTTCACGGCGACTACGTTCCTGCGCATCATCGCCCGCGGCTGCATAATTACGTTTATCGGCCTTGCCCTGCTGCCCGTGGGCGGCGAGATTCAAATCGTCCTCGTGGTCATCGGCATCACGATGATCCTGGTGTCCTGGGTCCCGCCGCTGCGCTGGTGGTGGAAGCCCCTGCTCCTCGCCGCCGCCACCGCTGCCGCGACCATAAAATATGCGCCGCTGACCCTTCCGCAGGTCTATCCACTGCTGGCCTATTGCGCCTATTTCCTCGCTGGCATGCTGCTCTATGAGGTCTATATCCGCAGCTCCCGCGCCGCTGCCCAGTGGGTGTCCACCGCCATCGCGGCCGCCGTTGCGGCTGCCGGTTTTTACTTCCGCTTTAACCCGGATATGCCTGGTTGGCTGCGCTTTACCGGCCACACCGGCGTGCTAGGAGAGATTGTCCTATCCATCGCCGTCGCCGCCATCGTCCTGCACCTATGCCTGCTTATCGGTTGGACGGTGCCTAAGTTGGCGTATCCCTTTGCTGCGCTGGGCGCGATGTCGCTAAGCATCTACATCCTGCATGTGCTCACCGCTTACTACTGGCAGAGCCACGTTTCCCTCCACAACACCGGGTGGGCCTGCGCGTTTATCGCCCTCTTCCTCGTCCTCGCGAGCCTATGGCGCCGCCTGATAGGGAAGGGGCCGGCCGAATGGGCCGTCGCTAAGACCATCGCCATCGCCGTTCCTGCCGGAAAGAAGGACTAATCATGCAGCACAAAATCTTCCCCGCCCTCCTTACCGCCGGCATCGTGGCATTAACCGCCGCCCCTGCCAGCGCCCTCGAGCGCGGCGAGCCGGCCCAAGACTCGGCCGAGTCTCGCACCGTGGCGCAATTGAAAATCGGGCGCGTGGGCAGCTTCGGCGATTGCACCGGCACCCTCGTGGCCGCCCAGTGGGTCCTTACCGCGCGCCACTGCCTCGAGTCCGTCAACAACGAGGGCACGCAGGCCCGCATCAATGGCACCACCTACGACGCCGATTCCTGGGCGCTATCTCCGCTTTCCGACGCCGCCCTTCTCCACCTCACCACCCCCGTCACCGACACCACCCCGGCCGAGATTTCCACTCACGTGCCAGAACCTGGCCAGCGCGGCACGCTTTACGGCTGGAGCAGCAGTTCCTCCATGGCACGCCGTGGCCAGCTGCCGCAGGCGGAGATGGAAGTGGCCGAGCTCCTCGGCGCCGGCCCTGCTAGCCCCGCCAGCTCCACTGCACCAGGTGCCGCAGACGCCTCCGAGGTTGCCGCCGAGGATGCCGCTGGCGGAGAAAGCATTCCTGCGGCCGAGGCCATGCCGGGGCTCAGCGCACCAGAGGGGACAGAAAGTGTGCCGGCCGGCGAAGCGATGCCGCTGATTGAAAGCGCGATCCTTGATGTGCACTCCACCGGCCGCGCCGGCATGCAGGGCGGTGACTCCGGCGGTCCCTTCTTCGTCGACGGAAAGCTTGCCGGCCTGGCCACCGCGGGAACGGCGAATGGGGATCCGGACTTGCCCTCGCCAAGCGCGGCAATCACCACGCTGGCCGGCACCAAGGATTGGATAGAAGGCGTGGTGAGCGGCCGCGATAAAGACGCCATCCTTTCCGCTAAGACCACCCCTGAACCGCCGAAAACCCCGCAGACCAGTGCAGATCATGCGGGGATCTATGCGGGCATAGCCGCCATCGGCCTGATCGCCGCCGCGGTGCTGGCGCGGATTCCCCGCCTGCGCAACCGCGGCCGCAAGGGCTAGAAAATCTCGATGCGTCCGCCCAGGGATTCGGTTTGGCGCAGCTGTGCCACCCACTTCGGGCCGCCTGGGTGCAGGCGCAGCACCGGGCGGGAAGAAATCTTTATCGGGGAGACCGATTCCTTGCGTGCGCCGGAGCGGGCATCGATGCGGGTGCGGGCGCGGTAGCCGGCGTCGCTAAGCTCAGCGATGGAAGGTTCGGGGGAGTTAAGCTTCTCGCGGGCATCGCGCAGCAAGTCCAAGGCTTCGTCCAATGCTTCCACCAACGCCGGCGCATTGGTCTCGCACATCTGCTGCACCAGCTCTGGGTGCGTGCCGGCCACGCGGGTAGCGTCCTTGAAGGAACCGGCAGACAGGGACTGTGCCAGGATTCCGCCGTTATCGCCCACCACGGCGAGGATCTCCGCAAAGACGTGCGGCAGGTGGGAAATGCGTGCCACCGCGGCATCGTGATTAGCCACGCGGATAGGAATCGCCTCTGCGTGCACCATCTGGGTCATGCGCACGACCTCGGTGAAGGTCTCAATCCACTGCTTCGGAATCTTTTCCCCGCGCGCCTCACACTCGGCGGCGTAGTCATAGGTAATGCCCCACGCCGCGCGGCGGAACAGGTCCTTCTGCGAGTTATCCCAACCGGACTTGGACGTGCCTGCCATCGGGTGGCCGCCCACGTAGCGCGCCTCCATTCCGCGCTCCAGTACCTGTTGGCGTACGGCTGTCTTAACGGAAACGACGTCCGTAATACCGCAGCTCGGTGCGTGCTCCTGAATGGCGTCGAGCACCCCGCCCACCGCGCCCATGGGCACGGCTATGACAATGAGCGCGTTCTCCGTCTCCGCGCGGGTCAAAATCGCCGGAAGATCATCGGTGACGTCAAAACCCTGCTTTACTGCAGTGCGGGCGCCAGAAGTGGAGTGGTTGTATCCAAAAACGGGGTGATTATATCCGGCGAGATCGCGCAGCAAAGAGCCGCCGATGAGGCCGAGGCCGATAATGCAGATGGGGCGTTGAACATCTTGAGAACTCACGATGACAATTGTGGCACAACACGACTAATCTCACGAGGTATGAGCAACGAAAATTACTCCTTCGCAGTAACCGTCGCCCGCAACGCGGGCCAATGGCTGGTGCGCAGCTTCAACGATGACTTTGAGGATCCGCAGACCTCCATCAATGCGGTGCGCAGCCTGCGTTCCGAGGGCGCTGCGTTCGCGCTGCTGTGCGTGGAGGATGCCTATTTTATTGCCGTGCGCCCGGTGCCGGGCGGGGTGAAGATGCTCATCTCGGACGCCACCTATGGCGTGGACGATGACTTTGCCGCCGATTTCATGGATATCAACGATCATGAAATCCCGGATGTGGATCCCGAAGAGGCCGATCCTTATGGCGAGGGCGATTTCGATATCTTCGCCGACCTTGGCCTATCCGAGGACCAGGTGGGCTACATCATCGACAATGATGAAGACTGGCCTTCCGATATGTTGCTGCGCATCGCCGGCGAGCTCGGCTTTGGCGATGAGTTGGAAGACGTCATTGATAACGCCTGAGCCCCTGCTGCGCGCTGAGGCTCGGATGCGCCGCGCCCTCGACGTCGCCAAGCGTACGCCGGCCGGCGACGTCCCCGTGGGTGCGGTACTGTACGACGCCGCCGGAACCGAACTTGCCACCGGCGTCAACCGCCGCGAGGAGCTTGCGGACCCCACCGCCCACGCCGAGGTCGAGGCCATTCGCCAGGCCGTCCGCGTGCATGGCGATGGCTGGCGGCTTTCCGGTTGCGAGCTCGTCGTCACCCTGGAACCTTGCGCCATGTGTGCCGGTGCGTTGCAGGCCGCGCGGGTGTCCTCCGTGGTCTTTGGCGCCTTCGAGCCCAAGACGGGCGCGTGCGGCTCGCTTATCGATGTCCTGCGTGCCCCCACCGCCCCCTTTACCCCGCAGGTCCGCGGCGGCGTCCTCGAAGGTGAATGCGCTGGGTTGCTCCGAAACTTCTTCGACGGCCTGCGCTAAACGCGCGTACACTGGGCGTTATACAACAACCGTCTACTCAAAGGAGTGATTATGGGCGATTTGGAAAACAAGAAGGATGGCCTCGTAGGCAAGGCAAAGGAAGCCTACGGCGACGCTACCGGCAACGAGGACGTAGCTAACGAGGGCAAGGCCGACCAGGTCACCTCCGAGGCTAAGGACAAGCTGTCTGACGCCGCTGAAGGCGTTAAGGACAAGGCCAACGAGGTTATCGGCGGCCTGAAGGACGACTAATCCTCGTTCCTCGTTTCCACATCTCGCTGCGCTGGCACCCCGCCGGCGCAGCGATTTTGTCGCTCGGGCCCACTCCCGTAATCTGGAACGCGGTGGCGTGTCCGAGCGGCCGAAGGTGATCGCCTCGAAAGCGATTGTTGGGTAACCCCCAACCGCGGGTTCAAATCCCGCCGCCACCGCACCGGGATCCCGGCCTGTTTGCGCAGGTCGGGATTTTCTTTTGCCCAATTTTCCGGGAGGCGCGGGGAATCCGGCTGGCTGGCCGCCAGCTGTGAAAACTGGGACGCAGGTGGCTTCGCGATAGGGGATTAGAGGGGATGGCCACTACACTAGGGCAAAGTTCAACCCGTCCCCCACGCGAATGCAAAGGTACATCTACCCGTGGCTAAACTGCTTTATCGTCTTGGGCGCTGGTCTTTCCTCCATAAGTGGAAGGTCATCGTGGCATGGCTGCTGCTGCTCGCCGCCGTCGGCGGTGCCGCCGCCTTGCTGATGAAACCGATGACGAGCGAGTTCTCCATCAAGGGAACCCCGTCCATCGACGCCACCTACAAGACCATGGACCTCTTCCCAGAGGGCGGCAACCCTGCCAACTCGCCCTCGGTCAACGTGGTCTTCAAGGCCCCAGACGGCCAGAAGCTTTCTGATCCCGCCAACCGCGAGGCTATCGACGCCACCATCTCCTATCTCGAGGACAACCTGGAGATGGGCGATACCACGCGCTTTGGCAACCCGCTTGAGGTCTCTCCTCGCCTGCAGGACCAGGTCATCCACCAGTTCACGGATATGGGGCTACCGGAAGCATCCGCCCGCGCGGACGCAGATAACCTCGCCATGGTCAATGATGACGAGACCATTGCCTACACCACCTTCAATTTCGACGCCGAGTCGCCCTATAGCGTGGAGCAGGCCGACAAAGACACCGTTACCGACGCAATGAACATCGCCCGCGACCGCGGCCTCACGGTAGAAGGCAATGGTGCCGGCTTCGGCGATGAAATCGCGGTCAATTCCACCTCTGAGATCATCGGTCTCGGCGTTGCCTTTATCGTGCTCATCTTTACCTTCGGCTCCCTGGTGGCCTCGGGCATGCCTTTGGTGTCCGCCGTCATCGGCGTGGGACTAGGCGCGCTGGGCATGTTCATTGCCACCCACTGGATTGAGCTCAATAATATGACCCCGGTCCTGGCCATCATGATTGGCCTTGCCGTGGGCATTGACTACGCGCTGTTTATCCTGTCGCGCTACCGCGCCGAGCGCCGCCGCATGGACGGGCCCGATGCCGCAGGCATGGCGGTGGGAACCGCCGGCTCCTCCGTGGTCTTTGCCGGCGCGACGGTCTTTACCGCACTCTTCGCGCTCCTCATTGCGCGCATCGGCTTCCTGACGGCCATGGGCTTGGCCGCTGCCGGCACCGTCGCCATCGCCGTATTGGTCTCGCTTACGCTCATCCCCGCGATGCTCGGCGTGCTGGGCGATAAGGCCTTCAATGGCCGCATCCCCGGCGTGGCCGGCAACCCGACCCGCAAGGGCAAGCGCCGCCGTGGTCCCACCATGGGCAACCGCTGGGTGCGCCTGGTCCAGAGGGTCCCCGGCCTGGCCATGGCGTTGGTTGTGCTCTCCCTGGGCGCGATGACCGCGCCGGTGCTCCACATGGAGCTCGCCCTTCCGGCCGATACCACCTCCAATCCCGATACCACCCAGCGCAAGGCCGCCGACATCATGTCCGAGGGCTTCGGCCCCGGCGTCAACGGCCCCTTCCTCGCCGTGGTCGATGCCCACACGGTCAACGCGGATGCCGGCGCCCTCGCCCCGCTTGTCGACGCCCAATCCCAGCCCGAACCAGCCCCCGCCCCCGAGGACACTGCACCAGACGCGGAGGCCGCGCCCGAGGGCGCTGCACCAGAGGACGGTGCGCCGCAGGACGTTGCGCCGGAGGACGCAGCCCCTGAGCAGCCGCAGCCGGAGCAAGACCAGCCCGCGGCCGAGGCCGAGCCGGAAATCGCCCCGGCCGCCGAGGTAGTAGACACCTCCGCAGACGCAGCGGACAATTCCTCGCCGGAGGATAAGGCCGCGCTCGCGTCCTTCCTGTACACCGCGGACCAGCTCAAGGGACTGGGCGGCGTGAAGCACGCACAGATCGTCGGCCTGAGCCAGGACCAGCGCGCCGCGCAGATCATGGTCACCCCAGAAACCGCGCCGACGGACGCCGCGACGGTCAACGTCGCGCATGCGCTTCGCTCGGCCACCAGCGAGATCGAAGACGCCACCGGTACCGACATCGGCTTGACCGGCCTGACCGCCGTGCAGCTCGATATCACCGAGCGCCTCGAGGAAGCCATGGCGCCGTACCTGGCCATCGTCGTGGGCCTGGCCATCGTGCTGCTGCTGTTGGTCTTCCGCTCCATCCTGGTGCCGCTGGTTGCGGGCCTGGGCTTCCTGCTGTCCGTCGGCGGCGCCTTCGGCCTGACCGTGCTGGTGTGGCAGGAAGGCCTGTGGAACCTAGTCCCCGCGCCGGGCCCGCTGATTTCCTTCATGCCCATCTTCCTCATCGGCGTGACCTTTGGCCTCGCGATGGACTACCAGGTCTTTTTGGTCACCCGCATGCGCGAGCATATCTCGCGGCATCCGGAGGGCACCGGCGGCCGGTATAGCGCCGTCGATGAAGCCACCATCACCGGCTTTACCCAAGGCGCCCGCGTCGTTACGGCCGCGGCCATCATTATGATTTCGGTCTTTGTGGCGTTTATTAACCAGCCGCTGCCCTTCATCCAGATCTTTGGCTTTGCCTTGGCCGCCGGCGTGCTTTTCGACGCCTTCTTTATCCGCATGACCCTCGTCCCCGCGACCATGTTCCTCATGGGCCGCGCGACATGGTGGATGCCTAAGTGGCTGGCCAAGATCTTGCCCACTCTAGACATTGAAGGCACCGCCCTCGAAGAAGAATGGGAAGCAAAACACGCCACCCCAGCCCCTATCCCCGCAGATGAGGAAGAAGAATAGAAATGGACTTGAGCTTCGACGTCGGCAAGCGCCTGCCCGAAGGCCCCGGCAAGCACGGCCGCAGCGGTGTCATCCACACCCCACACGGTGATATTCGCACCCCGGCTTTCATCCCGGTGGCCACCAAAGCGACGGTAAAGACGCTGACTCCGGAGCAGATTCGCTCCACCGGGGCACAGGCCATCTTGTCGAATGCATACCACCTCTACCTGCAGCCGGGCCACGACATCGTAGATGAGGCCGGCGGCGTGGCCAAGTTTGAAAACTGGCACGGACCGACCTACACCGACTCCGGCGGATTTCAAGTGATGTCGTTGGGCGTGGGCTTCAAGAAAGTCCTCGCGATGGATATCGCGGACCTCAGCGATAAGGACATTCGCGCCGCCAAGAAGGAACGCATGGCGCAGGTGGACGAGGACGGCGTGGATTTTAAATCCGTCATCGACGGCTCCAAGCACCGCTTTACCCCCGAGAAGTCCATGCAGATCCAGCACGGGCTGGGCGCAGACATCATGTTTGCCTTCGACGAGCTGACCACGCTGGTTGATACGCGCACCTACCAGGAAGAATCCGTCGCGCGCACGCACCGCTGGGCCAAGCGCTGCCTGGACGAGCACGACCGCCTCACCCGCGAGCGCGCCCACCGCCCGAAGCAGTCGCTGTGGGGCGTTGTTCAAGGCGCGCAGTACGAGGATCTGCGCCGCCAAGCCACCCGCGGCCTGCTCGACCTCGACCGCGCCGCCCGCGAGGACGGCAAGCGCGGCTTCGGCGGCTTCGGCATCGGCGGCGCGCTGGAAAAGGAAAACCTGGGCACCATCGTCGGCTGGGTCTGCGATGAGCTACCCGAGGACAAGCCGCGCCACCTGCTCGGCATCTCCGAGCCGGACGATATCTTCACCGCCGTCGAGGCCGGCGCCGATACCTTTGACTGCGTGGCGCCCACCCGCCTGGCGCGCCGCGGCGGCGTCTACACCCTTGACGGCCGCATGAACCTTACCAATGCGCGCTTCAAGCGGGATTTTGCCGGCGTGGACGAGGAATTCGGTGGCTACGTATCCGAGAATTACTCCCGGGCCTACCTGCACCACCTGCTCAAGGCGAAGGAATTCCTCGCCGGCACGCTGTGCACCATCCACAACGTGGAGTTCATGATTCGCCTGGTGGATAATATCCGCGCCGCCATCGACGGCGGCTATTACGAGGCCTACCGCGATGAATTCCTCGGCCGCTATTACGCCGGCAAGTAGTCCTCGCGTTTCTTCACCCACTTAATGACCGCGGCCGTCACCGGCAGCATGACGGCCTCCATCAGGGTCTTCCATACGAAGCCCACGATGACGTAGTTGATAAATCCACCCACGGTGTCCACGCCGATAACCGGCGCGGCGATGGCGCAAAAGAGCAGCGTATCGCCGAACTCGCCCACCACGGTGGAGGCGATAAGGCGCGCGAAGAGGCCCTTTTCGCCGGACCGCTTCTTCATGGCGGTCAGCGTCCAGGCATTCAGCAGCTGGCCCACCAGGTAGCCGGCCAGCGAAGCTGCCAGGATCTGCGGCATCAGGCCGAGCGTGGCGGCGAAGGCCTCTTGGCCCTCGTAGAAATCGGCTGCCGGCAGCCAGATGGCGATATAGAAGCACACGGCCGCCAGAATTGCCATCGCGAAGCCGATGTAGACCGCGCGCCGGGTGGACTTGAAGCCGTAGCACTCGGAGAGCACATCGCCGACAATATAGGCCAGCGGGAAGAGGAAGAAGGCGCCGTCGGTAACCAGCGGGCCGAGCTGCACGCCCTTAGTGGCGTTGATATTAGAAATCAGGAAGGTCACCACAAATACGGTGACCAGCCAGGGGTAGAGGGTGGAGCGGACGGGAATGAAGCGCACCTCAGCGCCGTTCGATTTTTCCATGCCCGCCATTGTGCCAGCCCGTAGACTGTGGGCATGAATTCCGCGACCACCGGCGCCGGCCGCTACGCGCCAAGCCCCTCTGGCGATCTGCACTTTGGCAACCTCCGCACGGCGCTTCTGGCGTGGCTTTTCGCCCGGTCCACGGGCAGGCGCTTTGTGGTGCGCGTGGAGGACATCGATAAGCAGCGCTCCTCCCAGGAATCGGCCGAGCGCCAGCTGGCGGATCTGCGCGCGCTCGGGCTGGACTGGGACGGCGAGGTCATCTACCAGCACGACCGCGACGCCGCCTATGAGCAGGCCCTGGCCCAGCTGCCGACCTACGAGTGCTATTGCTCCCGCAAGGATATCCGTGAGGCCTCCCGCGCCCCGCACGCCATTCCCGGCCAGTACCCGGGCACCTGCCGCAACCTCACGGAAGACCAGCGCGCGGCCAAGCGCGCCGAGCTTGCGGCCCAGAATCGCCAGCCCGCCCTTCGCCTGCTTGCCGACGTCCCCACATTCACCATCCACGACGCCCTCCACGGCACCTATACGGGCGACGTCGATGACTTCATCCTGCGCCGCGGCGGCCAAGACACCGGCTGGGCCTATAACCTGGCCGTCGTCGTCGATGATGCCTACCAAGGCATCGACCAAGTGGTCCGCGGCGATGATCTGCTCTCCTCCGCGCCGCGCCAGGCCTACCTTGCCTCGCTGCTCGGCATCGAACCGCCGGAGTATATCCACGTCCCGCTCGTGCTCAATGCATCCGGCGAGCGTTTGGCCAAGCGCGATGGGGCGGTGACCATGCGGGAGATGGGGGAGGAGGGGGACGTCGTCAAGCAGCTGGCGGCCTCCCTGGGGTACGAGGCTCACAGTGCCGCGGATCTGCTCGCGCAATTCGCGCCCGATCGACTCAGCCCTGAGCCTTATATCTGGCGCGGGTAAAATCTGAGCCCATGGAAGTTCTTCTGGTGCTCATTGGGCTCATGCTGCTGACCGTGTTCGTCGTCGCCATCGGTGACAAGATTGGGCTGCCGTGGCCGGCCCTGCTGACGATCATCACCGCCTGCGCCGTCTTCGTGCCCGGCCTGCCCCAGTTCGAGCCGCCCACCGAGCTCATCCTGCCCATCTTCCTGCCGCCGCTGCTGTGGGCGCTCGCCCGGCGCACCTCGTGGGGTGTTATCCGCGAGCAATGGGTGACCATCTTGAGCCTGTCCGTGCTGCTGGTGGTCGCCACCACGCTGGCCGTTGGCTTCACGGCCTATGCCTTCCTGCCCGGCATCAGCCTGGCCGCGGCCATCCTTATCGGTGCGGCCATCGCCCCGCCGGACCCCGTCGCCGTTGACGCCGTGGCCGAGCCCGCCGGCATCCCGCGCCGCATCATCACCACCTTGCAGACCGAGGGCTTGTTTAACGACGCCGCTTCTATCGTCGCCTTCAACCTCGCGCTGACGGCCGTGACCCAAGGCGATGAGCTCTCCTTCGGCGGCGGCGTGCTCAACTTCTTCTACTCCGCATTCGTGGCGGGCGGCCTGGGGTGGGTCGTCGGCCGGCTGGTGGCGCTGTTTATCACCCACGTCCACGACGTCACCGCGCGCAACGCGCTGACCTGGGTGACGCCGTTTGCGGTCTATCTCATCTCGGAGGAACTCGGCGCCTCCGGCGTTATCGCCGTAGTCATTGCGGCCGTGGAGCTTAATTCCCGTGCCGATATTCAGGCCGAGGACCGCCTGTCCGGCCAGTCCTTCTGGGAGACGGTCGAGCTGCTTTTTACCGGCGTGGCCTTCGGGCTCATCGGCCTGACCGTCAATACGGCCATCGCGGAAGTCGGCTCGGATTTGTGGCATTCCGTGGTGGTGGGCGTCATTTTGTCCCTCGTGGCCTTCGTCGTGCGCTTGGTGTGGATGTACATCTATTACCGCATCAACGTCTCCCGCGGCCGCCCGCGCGTGGCGCCGTTGCGCTTGCAGGAGGTGCTGTTGATGACGTGGTCCGGCATGCGCGGCCTGGTCACCCTGGCGCTGGTTTTGTCCATCCCAGCCGGCGTGTTCAGCTTCCACCACGAACTGGCGGTCATTGCGCTGACCGTTCTCCTGGTCACGATGGTGGTACCCGGCCTGCTGCTGCCGTGGCTGATGGAGCGCCTCGACCTCACGGAGGCCTCCCAGATTGCCAGCGATAAAATGCGCGCCGCCGTGGTGAGCCGCGCGCGTGCGGCCAGCATCGAGGCCCTGTCACACTTCCGGCCGGACGGCCACATTACTGCCGACGCCGAAAAGGTCGACCCCGAAATTTCCGCCAACGTGATTCAGTGGTTCGAGGACCGGCTGGGCGATGGCGAGGATGTTTCCGATGATTCCCGCAAGCAGCGCGCCTGGCAGGCCCGCCACGTGGCTCTGGAGGCCCGCCGGACCGCTTTGGCGGCGGCGCAGGAGGAGCTGCTACGCATGCGCGGCGATCGGGCTTATAACCCGGCCATTGTGGACGAGGTGCTCGAGGAGATTGACCGCATGGTTCTAGGCGCCAAGCGCCACTAGGCTGGGCGGCATGGATCCCTTCGATTATGCGCAGCTTGAGGACGCGCTGGATTACCTCTACGACTTCCTCGACCAGGACCTAGCGGACCGCGTGCGCGCCGAGCGCGAATATGTTCCGGCCGGGCTGGAGGGCCTGCTTGCCGACGACTCCCTCGACGACTACGTCTGGCTCTGGATCAAAGACCCAGGCCCGAATGGCTTCCGGCAATACCTGCGCGATGGGGGCTATTCCGAGGCCGAGGTCTCCCAGGCTTTCCTCTGGGCGCGCACCGAGTGGGGGATGAATACGCCGCCGCACGTCGCGTGGCTGAAGGCGGATGGCTATGAGCCACCGGTCATCGATTAGCGGCCAGCGCGGCCGCGCGCCCGTATACAACAAAAATCCCGGCTCCATGCTGTGTAGCAGGAGCCGGGATTTCCTGTGGCGGAGGATGTGGGATTTGAACCCACGAGGGGCGTGAACCCCGCACGCGTTCCAGGCGTGTGACATAGGCCGCTAGTCGAATCCTCCGAGAAGAAACATTAGCAGCCGTGGCAATTATTTTACCAATCGCCAGGTCAGGACCTGTTTTCGGCGATCTAAAGCCGTTTTGTGTCGGATGATCCTTGGGTCGCGCGCCTGCGGGCGGTGGCGGCCCGTGCGGCCGGAGGCTCATTTGGCTAAACCGGCGCGCGGGCGTTAGAGTATGAGGCAGGATTCCGCGTGGCGTCCATCCTCTGAACTCCCCCAGGGCAGGAATGCAGCAAGGGTCAGGAGGCTCTGGCGGGTGCGCGGGGTCCCCTTTTTGTATGGCGTGCGTTACTATTGGGGGGCTAAAAGTCGCCCTATACATGGAAGGTAGACATACGCATGTCGCTTCTTACTTTGGAATCGTCCGAACTCGCGGAGCTCGCCGCCCAGGTCCGTAAGGACTACGAGGACCTTAAGGCTAAGGGCCTGAAATTGGACCTGACCCGCGGAAAGCCGGCCAAGGCACAGCTGGACCTCTCCAATGATTTGCTGGCGCTGCCCGGCCCGGGCCATTACACCGATGCGGCCGGAAACGACCTGCGTAACTACGGCAACCAAAAGGGCATCAAAGAACTGCGCGATATCTGGGGCAAGCTGACCAACATGGACCCAGAGCTGTTGGTTGCCGCAGACTCGTCCTCGCTGAATATCATGTTCGACCTGATCTCTTGGGCGTTTCTCTTCGGCACCAATGATTCTGCGCAGCCGTGGAGCAAGGAAGAAAAGCTCAAGTGGATTTGCCCGGTGCCGGGCTACGACCGTCACTTTGCCATCACCGAGCAATTCGGCTTCGAGCTGGTCACGGTGCCAATGGAGGAGGACGGGCCGGATGTAGAGGCCGTCGAAAAGCTGGTAGCGGATCCGGCAGTCAAGGGCATGTGGGTAGTGCCGATGTTCGCTAACCCCACCGGCGTCGTGATTTCTGAAGACAAGGCCCGCCGCCTCGCCCGCATGGAGGCCGGCGCGCCGGATTTCCGCATCGTGTGGGATAACGCCTACGCCGTGCACACCCTGACCGAGGACTTCCCGGAAATCCTGCCGATTCTGGATATCGCAGCGGAGGAAGGCAACCCGAACCGCTTCTGGGCCATGTCTTCTACCTCGAAGATCACCTTCGCGGGCGCGGGCGTGGGCTTCTTCGGCACCTCGGAGGACAACCTCGAGTGGTACCTGGAGCACGCGGGCATCCGCGGCATCGGCCCCAATAAGATTAACCAGCTGGCGCACCACGAGTTCTTCGGCTCTGCCGAGGGCGTGCGCGCGGTGATGCGCCGCCATGCCGCGCTGATCAAGCCCAAGTTCGATGCCGTGCTGCGCATCCTAGAAAAGCGCCTCGGCGAGTACGAAGTGGCGCAGTGGACCAACCCGAAGGGCGGCTACTTCATCTCCCTCGACGTCGTCGACGGCACCGCCAACCGCGTCTGGGAGCTGGCGCGCGATGCCGGCATCCTGCTCACCCAGGCCGGATCCGCCTACCCTTATGGCCAGGACGACAATGACCGCAATATCCGCCTCGCCCCAACCCTGCCGCCGCAGGAAGAGGTCGAGGCCGCGATGGACGGCGTCGCCACCTGCGTCCTGCTCGCCGCCGTGGAGAAGCTGGGGGCCTAAAATCAACGCCGACGAGTCTGCCCTGTGGCTGAGCGAGCTTATCCCGGCGCCGCTGGAGTTCCGCTACGTCGATAAGCGCCGGCTGGGCCTTGCCTCGCTTGCCGACGCCCAATCGCTCGCCCTCACCACCACCTTCAACACCACCGACACCGGCCTGCAAAACCAGGACGACGGCACCGATGTGCGCTGCGAGCTGCTCACGGTGGCGCGCACCGGGCAGCCCGAGGTGGCCGCCGCCATCAACGCCGCGGCTGACACCTTCGAAAAGGCCGACGGCCTGCTGCCGGCGCAGCCGGGCGTGATGCTGCCGTCCATCCTCGACGTCCCAGATATCACCGTGCACCACGGCCTGTTCATCGCCCCGTACCTGTGGGGCGGGCAGACCCCGCAGTTTCGGGAGGAGGGCCGCCTGACCCTCATCTTGCAGCTAGTCATGCTGACGGATTCGGAATATGCGTTTGGGGTAGAAGAGGGCGTCGGCAAGCTGCAGGGGGCGGTGGCCGAGCAGGGCATTGACCTGCTGGACTGGTCGCGCGAGGGTTAGCCGGTAGACTGGCTAACCGTGGCTTTATACCGGAAATATCGTCCAGCAACGTTCGCGGAGGTCGTGGGCCAAGAGCAGGTCACCACGCCGCTATCCGCCGCCCTTGATGCAGGGCGCATCAACCACGCCTACCTCTTTTCCGGCCCGCGCGGCTGCGGCAAGACCTCCTCGGCGCGGATTATGGCCCGCTCGCTCAACTGCGAGCACGGGCCGACCTCGACGCCGTGTGGCAAGTGCGATTCCTGCGTCTCCCTCGCCCCCGGCGGTCCCGGCAACCTGGACGTGACGGAGCTCGACGCCGCCTCGCACAACGGCGTGGAGGACATGCGCGAGCTGCGCGACCGCGCCTACTACGCGCCGGCCGAATCGCGCTACCGCATCTTCATTATTGACGAGGCGCATATGATTTCGCCCTCCGGTGCGAACGCGCTGCTCAAGGTGGTGGAGGAGCCGCCCGAGCACGTCATTTTCATCTTCGCGACCACGGAGCCGGAGAAAATCATCGGCACCATTCGCTCGCGTACCCACCACTATCCCTTCCGCCTGCTGACCCCGCCGGCCATGAAGGGCCTGCTGCAGCGCACCGTTGCGGCTGAGGGCGTACAGGTCGAGGACGCCGTGTATCCCATGGTTATTGAGGCGGGCGGCGGTTCCCCGCGCGATACGTTGTCCCTGCTGGACCAGCTGCTGGCCGGCGCCGGGCCCGATGGCCTGACCTACGATCTTGCCCGGCCGCTGTTGGGCGTCACCGATATCTCGCTGCTTGACGACGCCATCGAAACCCTCGCCAACCAAGACAAACCCGGCCTCTTCGCGATGGTCGACCACGTCATCGAGGCCGGCCACGATCCGCGCCGCTTCGCCGTCGATTTGCTCGACCGTTTGCGCGATTTGATGATTCTGCAGGCCGTGCCCGGCGCCATCGAGGCCGGCCTCGTCTCCGCGCCCACCGACCGCGCCTCCGTGCTCACCGCCCAGGCGCAGCGCTTTTCCGGCCCGCAGCTGACTTACCTGGCCTCCACGGTCAACGACCGCATCAGCGACCTCACCGGTGCGACTTCACCGCGCCTGCTGCTGGAAATCATGTGCGCGCATCTGCTTATCGGGTCCACCGGCCCCGCTGCTGCCGCGCCGGCACCCGCAGCGGCTCCCGCCCCCCCTCCCCCCCCCCCCGCCGGCCCGGCCCCCGCCCCCCCGCCCCGTCCCCCCCCCCCCCCCCCCCCCCCCCCCCCCCCCCCCCCCCCCCCCCCCCCCCCCCCCCCCCCCCCCCCCCCCCC